>JAUNBO010000164.1 GCA_030527065.1 Bacillota bacterium
CCCCTCGTATATTGTACAAACGATTTTCCATGTCAGAAGGAGGGGTCTGTTTTGAATAGCCTGGATCACATATACGAGGACATCGCCACCCGGACCGGAGGCGACATCTACATCGGGGTGGTGGGGCCCGTCCGGACAGGAAAGTCCACCTTCATCAAACGCTTTATGGATTTGATGGTGCTGCCCAATCTGTCCGAGCCGTATCTGAAGGCCCAGGTACAGGATGAGCTGCCTCAGAGCGGCAGCGGCCGGACCATCACCACCACGGAGCCCAAATTCGTACCGGCGAAGGCGGCCCGCCTGGACCTGCCCGGCAATCTTCACTGCCGGGTGCGGCTGGTGGACTGCGTCGGCTACATGGTGAGCAGCGCCATGGGGCATCTGGAAAACGGGAAGCCCCGCATGGTGAACACCCCCTGGCAGGAGGAGCGCATCCCCTTTGAGGCGGCGGCGGAGCTGGGGACAAGAAAGGTAATCGCGGACCACTCCACCGTGGGAGTGGTGGTCACCACCGACGGCTCCGTGGGGGAAATCGGCCGGGAGAACTATGTGCCGGCGGAGGAACGGGTGGTGCAGGAGCTGCAGGCTCTGGGCAAGCCCTTTGTGGTGGTCCTGAACACGGCGGACCCGGAAGGGACCGAAGCCCGGCGGCTGCAGGCGGAGCTGACGGAGAAGTATCAGGCGCCGGTGCTGCCGGTGAACTGCGCCCGCATGAGCCTCCAACAGGCAGGCCGCATCCTCAGCGAGCTTCTCTACGAATTTCCCGTGGTGCAGGTGGATTTCCGCCTGCCGGGGTTTGTGGAGGGCCTGGAAAACAGCCACGCCATCAAGAGCTCCATCATCCGCCGGCTGCGCCAGTGGGCGGAAAGCTTCCGGAACGTGAGGGACGTAAGGGATACGGTGGGCGGATTGACGGACGGAGAGATCGTGGAGAGGACGGAGCTTTCGGATGTGGACCTGGGAAACGGCCGCTTACAGGTGGAGCTGGTCTTCAATCCGGAGTTGTTTTACCAGGTGGTGGGAGAACTGATGGGAGAGGAAGTCCCCGACGACGGCGTCTTCTTCCGCCTGATCCGGGAGTTTTCCAGGGCCAAGCGGGCGTACGACAAGATTGCCGGCGCCATGGAGCAGGTGGAGGAAAAGGGGTACGGCATCGTCCAGCCCAAGCTGGCGGAAATGACCCTGGAGGAGCCGGAAATCTTCAAGCAGGGGAACAAGTTCGGGGTGCGCCTGAAGGCCCAGGCCCCCTCTCTGCACATCATAAAGACCCGCATCACCACAGAGGTGGCCCCGCTGGTGGGCAGCGAGCGGCAAAGCGAAGACCTGATCCAATACCTGATGGATGAATTTGAGAACGACCCCTCCAGGATATGGGACACCAATATTTTCGGAAAGCCTCTGTATGAAATGGTGACGGAGCAGATGGAGAGCAAGCTGACCAACGTCCCCGAAAACATCCAGTTCAAGATCCAGAGGTCCCTGCAAAAGGTCTCAGACGAAGGGAAGGAATACCTGATCTGCGTAGCCCTTTAAAAGAATCATCTGTGCCAATGATTCCCATCGGAGAGGGAAAGAAAAAGCCGGCCTCCGGCGCTCATCCGGCGCCGGAAGCCGGTCTTTTCTCTGTTACATGCCCAGGCCCAGCCGGTCCAGGCGGGCCTGCTCGGCCTGGATATAGGCGGCGGCGTAGCCCTCCGGGTCCTCCCAGCTGAAGCCCTCCATGGTTTCCGGACGGCCTGCGGAAAAATCCGTGACGAGAATGACAGGCTCTCCGGGGGCGCCGGCGAGGACATAGGTGTAGACGTCGGCGTTCTGCATGCCCACGCTTTTTTCTGAATAAAAGACAATGGCGGAGTCCGTGGCGAAAAAACCGGCAATGGCGATGCCGTGGGCCGGCTCGTTGGAGAGAAGCACCGTTTCCTCTCCGTTTTCACCTACCCTGACGATCATGTTCCCGCCGGTGGTGTTCATGCCCCATATCCTGACCCCCGGCTCATGGGTGAGGATGATGGGGTCTGAGGAGTCGGCCCCTTCCCGGACAAAGAGCAGGTCCGCAGCCGGGCGGGAGCTCAGCTGCGAGAGGACGCCTTCCCTGAGACGATAAAGGCCCGCCTCTCCGTAATAGTAGCCGTTTTCCGTAAAATAGGGCAGGGTCCTTTCATAGCCGTAGTCCCCGGGCTCCATGTCCGCTTCCGCCGTATAGGAGGCCGTGACGGCGGCGGAGGCGGCGCTGATGCAGGAAATCACCGTGGCCTCCGGCAGGATCAGCTGAGTGACGGCGCCCAGCCCGTCAAAGCCTAAAAGCTCTGTCCCTTCTTCCACGGGGCAGCTTTTTATGCCCTCTTCCGAAAGGAAGAACAGCTCTCGGGCGCCGGCCAGGGCCAGAGTCTCCCCGGCGGCGATGGAGGCGGTTCCGCCGGCATAAGGCACATCCTCCCCGGCCTCTCCCCACAGAGTCCCGGCAGACAGGGCCACAGACAGGGACTCACCGTCCCAGACGTAGAGGGCCTCTGCACGGAGAGAACCGTCTGCACCGGGGCATTCCCCCATCAGGTAGTCCTTCCCTCCCGCTGTGCCCAGATAATCCAGGGCCAGACAGCCGGGGGCTTCCAGGGCGGAGGCCGCCAGCACCTCCATGGTTCTGGCGTCTATCTGATAGAATTCCAGGGCGGCGTCCTCTCCCCTCAGGGCGCTGCCGTGAAGGTAGTCCAAGGGGCTGCTCTGGGAGGCGGAAGAGACGTACAGGCCCTCCACCGGGCATTTTGCGACGGGGACTCCCGCTACCTTCCGCCAGACATAGGCGTGGCCTTCTTCTTCTATGCCGCCGTAGGAGGAGGGAAGCACGTTCCAGGCAGCCTCTCCCAGCTCTTCTGCCGTAAAGACGCCCTGGTCCGCCAGATATTGCGCCAGGGTGGAGCCGGAAGCGCTGTGATAAAGGGAGAGGACCCGCACCGACAGGCCCACGGCCGCATCCCGGTTGAACATCCCGTTGACCCGGTCCCAGAGCTCCGCCTCCTCTTCCTGGGCCACGGTACCCTTCCAGGCGTCGTCTCCGATGTCGGAGCCATACAGGGCCCGGCTGAGGAAGATGGCATACTGTTCAAGGGTGAGGGACTGGGCGGCGCCGTACTCTCCGGCGGACACCCCTCTGGTGAGGCCCTGCTCATAGAGCCAGCCCACGTATTTGTCCGCCCATTCCGGCACATCGGAGAAAGGGTGCTCCCAATCGCCGGCCAGGGCGGCGGCCTCTTTCCCCAGGAAGCGCACCAGCATGGCCGCCCCTTCGCAGCGGGTCATCTGCCGGTTCAGCTCAAAACCCTTGTCCGTCCCCAGGAACAGGCCCAGGGCCTGCAGCATTTCCGCCTGGGCCTGTGGGTCGTTGTTGAGGTCCTCGGTGTAGACGTTGGTATTCCAGGAGCCGTCTGTGTTGTCTACCTGATGGGCAAAGGC
>JAUNBO010000165.1 GCA_030527065.1 Bacillota bacterium
AAAAATGGATTATCCCAAAAGCAAAAAATACGACGTCCCGGAGCTGCTGGAGAAAATCATGGGGCCAAACCCCGTGAAGCTGAATGAGGAATTGCTGCTCTCCCATAAAATACCGGAAGGCGCAGTCGTCTGCGACCTGGGCAGCGGACAGGGGCTGACCTCTGTCTTCCTCGCCAAAGAATACGGATTTACCGTCTACGCCGCCGACCTTTGGAGCGAACCGGAGGACAACCGTAAATTCTTTACGGAAATGGGCCTTTCTCCCGAACAGATCATTCCCGTAAAGGCGGACGCCACCGACCTGCCCTTTGAGAAGGAATTTTTCGACGCCGTGATCAGCACCGACTCCTACAACTATTTCGGGCGCGACCCGGAATATCTGGACGAAAAGCTCCTCCCTTATGTCAAGGGGGGCGGCTATGTCTACATTGCCATTCCCGGCATGAAAGAGGACTGCCATGACAGGCTGCCCGCCGAACTGCTTTTATCCTGGACGCCGGAGCAGCTGGATTATATGCACGATATCGCCTACTGGTCGGATATCCTCAGGCAAAGCAAGCACGCCCGGCTGGTGGAAATCTGTGAAATGGAGAGTAACGACGAGGTCTGGGCCGACTGGCTGAAGCAGGAAAACGAATACGCCACAGGCGACCGCAGGGCCATGGAGGCCGGCGGCGGCCGCTATCTGAACTTCATCAAAATCGTGCTGCAAAAGGCGTGAGGCGGCGAAACTCCCGCTATTCCTTTAACATAGTCGCCACGCTCTCCGGCGAAGTGCCCCCCCGGGACCTCTTGGCCCGGACGCAGGCCCGGAGAGAGATCTTGTCGTAGACGTCCTCTTCAAAGCGGTCGGAGAAGCTTTGCAGCTCCTTCAAGGTCAGGTCCTCCAGAGCTTTCTCCTGCCCTATGCAATAGAGGACCATGCGGCCGATGATCTCGTGACAATCCCGGAAAGGCAGGCCCTTGGAGACCAGATAGTCCGCCGCATCGGTGGCGTTCATGAAGCCGGCTTTGGCGGCCTGCTCCATGTTCTCTTTCTTGAAGGTCAGGGTGGAAAGCATCTTGATGAAGATGTCCAGGCAGTCTTTCACCGTGTCCGCCGCATCGAAAAGGGGCGGCTTGTCCTCCTGCATGTCCTTGTTGTACGCCAGGGGCAGGGCTTTCATCAGGGTAAGGAGCGCCGTGAGGCTGCCGTAGACCCGGCCCGTTTTTCCCCGGATCAGCTCCGCCATGTCGGGGTTTTTCTTTTGGGGCATGATGCTGGAGCCGGTGCTGTACGCATCGTCCATCTCCACGAAGGCAAATTCCGACGAGCTCCACAGGATCAGCTCCTCGCAGAAGCGGGACAGGTGCATCATGGTGAGGGCGCAGCAGGAAACGAATTCCACGGCAAAGTCCCTGTCGCTGACCGCATCCATGGCGTTGGAGCAGAGGGCGGCGAAGCCCAGCTCTTTGGCCAGATATTCCCGGTCCGTGTTATAGGTGGTACCCGCCAGGGCCCCGGAGCCCAGAGGCAGGCGGTCCGTCCGCTTCCGGCAATCCGCAAAGCGCTCCACATCCCGGGCGAACATCTGATAATAGGCCATCAGGTGATAGGCCAGGGAAACGGGCTGAGCATGCTGCAGGTGAGTGTATCCGGGCATGAGGGTATCCTGCTGCTCTGTGGCCAGAGACAGCAGGGTTCCTTTTAAATCTTCCAGGAGAGCGATCACCGCATCGATCTCTTCCTTTTGCCACAGGCGCAGATCCGTGGCCACCTGGTCGTTGCGGCTCCGGGCCGTGTGCAGGCGCTTCCCGGCCTCGCCTATGCGCTCCGTCAGCAGGCTTTCAATATTCATGTGGATGTCTTCCTGCTCCACGGTGAACTCCACCCGCCCGGCTTCTATGTCCGCCAGGATCCCCAGGAGGCCTTCCTCAATGGCTTTTGCCTCTTCCTCCGTCAGTATCCCCTGCTTTGCCAGCATTTTGGCGTGGGCTATGCTGCCGGCCACGTCCTGCCGGTACAGCCTCTGATCAAATCCGATGGACGCATTGAAATCGTCAGCGGATGAAGTCGCCGCCTTTGAGAACCTTCCGTTCCAGAGCTTCATTCTTCTTCTCCCCATTCTCTTTGTTTTGTTTCAGTATAGCACGGATCTTCAGAGGAAGGGCGAACAAATTGATGAAGCCTTCGGAATCCTTCTGATTGTATACGTCGTCCTTACTGAAGGTGGCGAATTCCTCGCTGTAAAGGGAGTTTTCGGACTTCATGGCCACAGGGGTGCAGGAGCCTTTGTACAGCTTCACCTTTACTGTGCCGGTGACCAGCTCCTGGGTGGAGTCCACAAAGGCGTCTATGGCCTCCCGCAGGGGGGTGAACCACAGGCCGTCGTAGACCAGCTCGGCGTATTTCTGGGCCACGATGTTCTTATATGCCAGGGTATCCCGGTCCAGGATGAGCTTTTCCAGAGCCCGGTGAGCGGCGTAGAGGATGGTGCCGCCGGGGGTCTCGTACACCCCTCTGGACTTCATGCCCACCAGCCGGTTCTCTATGATGTCTATGGTGCCCACGCCGTTTTCGCCCCCCAGCTTGTTCAGGGTGCTCAAAAGCTCTATGGGGCTCAGCTTTTTGCCGTCTATGCCCACCGGGACGCCCTGCTCAAAATCGATCTCCACATAAGTGGCTTTGTCCGGCGCTTCTTCCGGGGGGACGCTCATCACATGGATGCTGTCCAGGTGCTGGTTCCAGGGGCTTTCCAGCTCTCCGCCCTCGTGGCTGATGTGCCAGATGTTCTGGTCCCGGCTGTAGATCTTCTCTGCCGACTGGGCGATGGGGATGTTGCGGGCCTTGGCGTAAGCGATGCAGTCTTCCCGGGATTCCAGGTCCCAGATACGCCAGGGGGCGATGATCTTTATGGCCGGGGACAGGGCCTTTATGCTGGCCTCGAAGCGGACCTGGTCGTTGCCCTTGCCGGTGCAGCCGTGACAGATGTAATAGGCCCCTTCCTGCTGGGCGATCTCCACCAGCTTCTTGGCCATGAGGGGCCGGGCCATGGAAGTGCCCAGGAGGTAGTCGTTCTCATAGACGGCGCCTGCTTTCAGGGTGGGCCATATGTAGTCGGTGATGAATTCCTCCCGGATGTCCAGGACGTAGGACTTGGCCGCCCCGGTGGCGTAGGCCTTTTTCTCGATGGCGTCGAAATCGTCGTCCTGCCCTGCGTTGCAGCAGACGCAGACGACGTCGTAGTCATAATTCTCTTTCAGCCAGGTGACGATAACGGATGTGTCCAGCCCGCCGGAATAGGCGAGTATCACTTTTTCTTTGCTCATGGTGATGATTCCTTTCTCTGTTGTTACTATTAATATAAAGGCGGGCATGCAAAGCGCCGCCGCTTTGTATTTGATAGGAAGAGTATACTCTTCCTTCTCCCAAAATGCAATATTAAAATTTATAAAAATACATTTA
>JAUNBO010000012.1 GCA_030527065.1 Bacillota bacterium
TTTCGCAGCTTGCTTCGCAATCTGCCGTGCTGCGCCTCCCCGTTCAGTCGGCTTGCACCCGTCGCTACCCGACAGTCCACCGGACTGTCGGGCTTAACGCTCCGGCCCTTTCGGGTTCGAATCCCTTCGGTTTCCGCCACATACGAAAGAGGCCTTCAGGCCTCTTTCGTATGTGGCGGAGGGAGTGGGATTCGAACCCACGCGCCCTTGCGGACAAACGGTTTTCAAGACCGCCCCGTTATGACCACTTCGGTATCCCTCCGTGGGATCTCAGTGTCCCGGCTCCCGGGGAGAGGACACTGAAAGGGAAATGGCTCCCTCAGATTGAGAAGCCCCGCCGGATGACGGGGATCTGCACCGCAGGGGGCCATTTGCATTTGGTGACCCAACGCAGGTTCGAACTGCGGACACCCTGATTAAAAGTCAGGTGCTCTGCCAACTGAGCTATTGGGTCGGAATTGGCTGGGGTAGCTGGACTCGAACCAGCGAATCCAGGAGTCAAAGTCCTGTGCCTTAACCGACTTGGCCATACCCCATCTTATGGGCTGTCGCCCCATCGCACGGCTTTTTTATCTTACATCAGAGGCTTTTTTATGTCAATGTTTTTTTCCGCATTTGACATGTTTTTTATTCAATTTGCTTGCCATAATATAATTGTTGTTGTATAATAAATTGCGTTCGGGCTCATAGCTCAGTTGGATAGAGCAACGGCCTTCTAAGCCGTGTGTCCGGGGTTCGAATCCCTGTGGGCTCACCAATGCGAAGCCTGCTTCCGGTTTCTGTCCGAAAGCAGGCTTTTGTCATTACGAAGAAGGAAAACGGGGAAGGGGAGACGCAGGCTTCCCCCGGATAAAGGACGTTGGAACCATGATCGGATTTACAGAGGACAACCGGACCATAAGGGCCGATCACTACCGGGCGGTGCTGGTGGGATTGCAGACGGGCCTTGCGGCGGAAGCGGAGCGGTCCATGGAGGAGCTGACCCGGCTGGCGGAGGCCGCCGGGATAGAGGTGCTGGCGCTGATGCTCCAAAGCCGGGAAAGGCCCGATGGAGCCGCCTATCTGGGCAAAGGGAAGGTAGAGGAGCTGGCGGAGATGTGCGCCGCAATGGAAGCGGACACGGTGGTGGTCAACGACGAGCTTTCCGGCATCCAGTACCGGAATCTGGAAAACAGACTGGGCGTGAAGGTGATAGACCGGACCATGCTGATCCTGGATATCTTTGCGGGCCGGGCGGTTTCCCGGGAAGGCAAGCTTCAGGTGGAGCTTGCCCAGCTGCAATACCGGCTGCCCCGGCTCCATGGCTACGGGAAGGCCCTTTCCCGGCTGGGAGGCGGCATCGGGACCCGGGGCCCCGGGGAAAAGAAGCTGGAAACGGACCGGCGTCACATCCAGAGCCGCATGGACGAGATAAAGCGGGAGCTGAGAGAAGCCCGGGGGAGCCGGCAGACCCGGCGGGCCCGCCGCGAGAAATCCGGCATTCCCGTGGCGGCTCTGGTGGGCTATACCAACTCGGGGAAATCCGCCATCATGAACCGCATTCTCAGCAGCGTGGAAAAAGAGGAAAAGGCCGTAAAGGAAGAGGACATGCTCTTTGCCACTCTGGATACGTTTCAGCGGAGCATACGGCTGAGCAGCAACCACCAGTTCATCCTTACGGATACGGTAGGCTTTGTCAGCAAGCTCCCTCATACCCTGGTGGACGCCTTCAAAGCCACTCTGGAAGAGGTGGTTTATGCGGACCTGCTGCTCCATGTGGTGGACGCCGCCGACCCCAACAGGGAGTTTCAGACAGAGGTGACGGAGCAGGTGCTGAAGGAGCTGGGGGCCGGAGAAAAGGACGTCCTGCTGGTGTACAACAAAACGGATCTTCTGGAGGATGACGAGAGCGGCGGAGAGGGAAACTCCCCGGAAAGCCGGGAAAGCGCCGGAACGGGAGAAAGGCCAGAGAACGGCGGAAGCGGCGAAAACGACGAAGGAGAAAACGTCCCGGCGCCTTTGCCCGGAGAACGGCTTTTTGAAAAGGGAAAGATCCCGGGGAAAAACGTGGTTTGGGTCTCCGCCAGAAGCGGAGAGAACATGGAAGAGCTTCTGGAACTGATAAAGGCCCGCCTCTTTGCGGACCGCCGCAGGGTAGCGCTGCTGATCCCCTATCACCGGGGAGATCTGACCTCGTACCTCTGTGAAAAGTACCAGGCGGAGCGCCTGGAATACAGGCCGGAGGCCGTTTATCTGGAGGCGGAGCTTTCGCCGGAGGACCGCCGGCGGCTGGAGCCGTACCTGTTCCGGCAGGCCGGTGAATGAAAAGGGAAAAGACGGCGGACGGCCGTTTATCATACCATTAAAAAAGGCGGCGGATCGCCGCTCTGGTTGCAAAGGAGAACTTGTCATCATGAAAAAATTCCTGTATTTCGATTGCTTTTCCGGCATCAGCGGCGATATGGTCCTGGGGGCCCTCATCCATCTGGGGGCGGATCCCAAAAAGATCCGGGAAAAGCTGGATCTTCTGGGCTTGGGGGGCTACGAGCTCCTTTCCGGCCCCCGGGAGCGTTCCGGCATCCACGGCGTAGACGCCCGGGTGTTTTTGGAAGAAGAAGCTCAGTGCCCCGGCTGCGGCGGGTCCCACGGCCATCCTGAGCACCGGAGCTGCGGCGGACCCCACAGCCATCATGACCACGGGTCTCACAGCCATCAGGGCTGCGGCGGCCACGGCGCCGGAGAGCCTCACGGACATCACAGCAGCCATGACGGAGCCCACGACCATGGCCACGGGCCCCACAGCCACAGAAGCTACGCGGATATCTGCGCCCTCATATCGGAAAGCAGCCTTTCGGACAAGGTGAAAGAGACGTCCCTGAACATTTTCCGTGTCATAGGAGAGGCGGAAAGCCGGGTCCATCAGGTCCCCCTGGAAGAGGTACGCTTCCACGAGGTGGGAGCGGTGGATTCCATTGTGGACATCGTAGGAAGCGCCATTGCCCTGGAGCTGCTGGGGACGGACAGCTTTTACTGCTCCCCGGTCCACGATGGCCAGGGGACGGTCCTTTGCAGGCACGGAGAGATCCCCGTGCCGGTGCCGGCGGTGATGGAGCTGTTGAAAGAGAGCGGCATCCGCCTGGTGACGGAGGACGTGAACGGGGAAATGGCCACGCCTACGGGGGTAGGGATCCTGAAAGGGCTGGGGGCCGTATGCCGGCCCATGCCCGAGTCCCGGGTGCTGGCTGTGGGCTATGGCTTCGGCAAGCGGGAAACAGGCCGCTTCAATGCGCTGCGGGTGGTGCTGGGAGAAGAGGACGACCAGATGCCCGGGGAAAAGGTGCTGGTTATAGAAAGCAATCTGGACGATGAATCCGGGGAGATCCTGGGCTACACCATGGACCTGCTCCTGCGGGCGGGCGCATTGGATGTATTCTTTACCCCAATTTATATGAAGAAATGCAGGCCGGCGGTGCAGCTGTCCGTCCTTTGCCGTCCTCAGGACGGGGAGCGGCTTTCAGAGATCATCTTCCGGGAGACCAGCACTCTGGGCGTCCGCTTCATTGAGATGGACCGGCGGGTGCTGGAGCGGGAGATCCGCACGGTGGAAACGGAATGGGGCCCTGTCCGCTTCAAGATCAGCGGCCTGGGGGATATGCAGGAGGTGAGCCCGGAATACGAGGATTGCGCCCGCATTGCCCGGGAGCGGGGCATGCCTCTGTCGGAGGTCTACGATAAAGTCGCCGACGTGTTTGTTTGAGAAGAAAAAATCGAGCCGGCTGCTGAGGCCGGCTCACTCTTTCGGCGTGCGCCCGGTCCGGGGCGCACAGGGGCCGTCTTCTACGTTCCGGGAAGAGCCCGCTCCTGTAGTTCTTTCAGGTGCTTAGTCCGGGATGTATTCTTCCAGGGTCAGGGTGAGGGTGGCCTGCTGATTGTCGCGGACCACGACGATGCTGACCCGGTCGCCAACGGAACCGGCTTCCAGAAGGGCGGTGGCGTCGCTGGCGCTGCTGACGGCGGCGCCGTTTATGGATACGATCCTGTCGCCGCTGCGGAAGCCGGCCTTCTCTGCATTGGAGCCCTTGTTCACGCTGGAAACGTACACGGCGCTCTGGCTGCCCATATTGAAGAAACTCATATAGCTGGTCCGCTGGGTCAGGTCCTGGAACTCCATGCCGACGTCCACCCGCCCGGAAACATAACCCTGGCTGAGGAGCTGTTCCAGCACTTCCATGGCGTCGTCCACGGGAATGGCGAAGCCCAGGCCTTCCACGTCGCTGCCGCTGGATTTGGCCACCACTATGCCGATGAGTTCCCCCTGCCCATTGAAGAGGCCGCCGCCGGAATTGCCCGGGTTGATGGCTGCATCGGTCTGAAGCAGGTTCATGGTCCGTCCGTCCAGGGTGATCTCCCGGTCCAGGGCGCTGATGATTCCCTGCGTAACGGTGCCCCCCAGCTCGCCCAGGGGATTTCCTATGGCGATGGCCGTGTCGCCTATCGCCAGCTGGGCCGAGCTCCCCACGGTGGCGGTGGTGAGGCCTGTGGCGTCTACTTTCAGCAGGGCCAGGTCCGTGGTCTCGTCCGTTCCCACCAAAGCCGCCTCGTAACTCTCTCCGCTTCGCAGAGTGACGGTGATCTTGCTGGCTCCTTCTATGACGTGGTTGTTGGTGATGATGTAGCCGTCGCTGCGGATGACCACGCCGCTGCCGGCGCCTTCCACGATGTACTGCCGCATGGACTGGCCTGTGGTGACGGATTCCGTGCTGATCTCCACCACGGAGTCGGCGGCCATGGCCACGATGGAGGTGGTGGACAGCTCCTGGCTCTCGTCGGCGTAAGCGATGCTGTTAAGGTATACGCCGGCGGCGAAGCAGGCGGCCATCGTCAGCAAAATGGCCAGGGCCAGGAGCAATCCCCGGCGCAGGCGGTACTGAGGCATCTCTGTCAAAATCTTATTTTCCATAATGGTTCCCCTCCCATCTCTTCATACAAGGCTGCCGGCTCTTTGCTGTGCAAAGGAGGCAGGCCAATGATAAACGCTTTGCCCCGGAAAAGGGGCGGTCTTTGTTGTTTGATCCTATGATACCCGGTCATTGTGAAAGCTCCTTGCAAAGAATGTGAAGATTCCGGGAAGGTTTTCAAAAAGAACGCTCCACCCGGCAAGAGGCTTCAGACGACGCCCGGCTTACGCCACCATGCCCGGATTCGCCCGGCTGCGCCTGAGAAGGGCCTGAAATGCTCAAATGAACCGGTCTCAAATGGGCTCAAAATCATTGACAGGGGGCCTCCCGCATTATAAAATAAAGTTTATGATAACGAGCCCGGAGGGGCGGCACGGCATGTCCGGCGGATCTCATGGAGGCCAGCCTGCCGGGAGCCCGGGGCTTCTCCTATGACAGAAAGAGGTTGAACGCACATGGATAAAAATCTGGCAAAGAATTACGATCCCAAAGCCTTTGAGGACCGCATCTATAAAGAATGGGAGGAAAGCGGGGCGTTCCACGCAGACCGGGACCCGGCGAAAAAGCCCTTCACCATAGTGATGCCGCCCCCCAACATCACCGGGCAGCTCCACATGGGACACGCCCTGGACCACATTTTGCAGGACGTGCTGATCCGCTGGAAGCGGCTGGAAGGCCTGGACGCCCTCTGGCTTCCCGGCAGCGACCACGCCAGCATCGCCACGGAGGTGAAGGTGGCGGACAAAATAAGAGAAGAGGAAGGCAAGACCAAAGAGGACCTGGGCCGGGAGGAATTTCTGAAGAGGGCCTGGGAGTGGAAGCGAATCTACGGCGGCCGCATCACCCAGCAGTGCAGGAAGCTGGGAGACTCCTGCGATTGGCGGCGGGAGCGCTTCACCATGGACGAGGGCTGCAACCGGGCCGTCACACGGTTTTTTGTCCAGCTCTACCGGAAAGGCCTCATTTATAAAGGCAGCCGCATCATCAACTGGTGCCCCAGCTGCGGCACCTCCATCAGCGACGCCGAGGTGGAGCATCAGGATGTGAACGGAAAGTACTATTACATCAGATACCCCGGCGAGGACGGAGGCCCCGGCGTGGTGGTGGCTACCTCCAGGCCGGAGACCATGTTCGGAGATGTGGCCATCGCCGTCCATCCCTCCGATGAGCGCTACAAGGAGCTGGTGGGCAAAAATGTGGTGTTGCCCCTGGTGGGAAAGGCCATCCCGGTGCTGACGGACCCCTATCCGGACCCGGAGAAGGGCACCGGCGCCGTAAAGATCACTCCCGCCCACGACGCCAACGACTTTGAGGTGGGGCAGCGCCAGAGCCTGGAGGCCCCCTGCTGCATCAACGACGACGCCACAATGAATCAGCTGGCAGGCAAGTATGAGGGCATGGACCGTTACGCCTGCCGGAAGGCCTGGCTGGCGGACCTGGAAGCCGCGGGCTATCTGGTGAAGGTGGAGGACGTGGCCATTCCCGTGGGCAGCTGCTACCGCTGCGGCACGGTCATAGAGCCCATGCTCAGCGAGCAGTGGTTCGTGGCCATGGAAGAGCTGGCAAAGCCGGCCATAGAAGCAGTCCGCAAGGGAGACCTGGTGCTGGTGCCGGAACGCTTTGAGAAGATATACCTCCACTGGCTGGAGGGGATACGGGACTGGTGCGTTTCCCGTCAGCTTTGGTGGGGCCACCGCATCCCCGCCTATTATTGTCAGGATTGCGGCGAAATGATGGTGGAGGAAACGGCTCCCGAAGCCTGTTCCAGTTGCGGAAGCTCCCGGGTGGTCCAGGATGAGGATGTGCTGGACACCTGGTTCAGCTCGGCCCTGTGGCCCTTCTCCACCCTGGGGTGGCCGGAGGAGACGGAGGACCTGAAGTATTTCTATCCCACCGACGTCCTGGTGACGGGCTACGACATCATCTTTTTCTGGGTGGTCCGCATGGTGTTCTCTGCGCTGGAAGTGACGGGGGAGGTCCCGTACAAATATGTCTACGTGCACGGCCTGGTCCGGGACGCCGAGGGCAGGAAAATGAGCAAGAGCCTGGGCAACGGCGTGGACCCGCTGGATGTGATAGACCAATACGGGGTGGACGCCCTGCGCTTCATGCTGACCACGGGGATCAGCCCCGGAAACGACCTTCGTTTTAAAACGGACCGGCTGGAATCCAGCCGGAATTTCGCCAACAAGCTGTGGAACGCATCCCGCTTCGTCCTGATGAACCTTATGGATAAGGAGGGGAACTTCCTGCCTCTGGCCGGCAGCGACCAGGGCGTGGAAGAGCTGCCTCTCAAGGAGGAGGACAAGTGGATCCTGGCCCGGGTGAACGAAACGGTGAAGAACGCCACCGCCAACATGGACGCCTTCGATCTGGCCCTGGGGGCCCAGAAGGTCTGGGAACTCATCTGGAACGAATATTGCGACTGGTACATCGAGCTGGTGAAGGGGCGGCTTTATGGGGCGGACGAGGCTGACAAGGCGGTGGTCCGCCGGGTGCTGCTGGCTACGCTGAAGGACATGCTCCGGCTGCTGCACCCCTTCATGCCCTTCATCACCGAGGAAATATGGAGCCATCTGCCGGAGCGCCGGGGCTACCTGATCCGGGACAGCTGGCCCTGCTACAAGGAAAGCCGGCGCTATCCCGAGGAGGTGGCCGGACTGGAAACGGCCATGGATATCATACGCAGCATCAGAAACATCAGAGCGGAGGCGGGCGCCGTTTCCGGGAAGAAGCTTCACGCCGCCATCGTGGCGGAAGGAGAGGAGCTGCGGCGGGCCCGGGCGGGAGAACGCTACATCCGGGAGCTGGCCAATGTGGAGGCCCTGCGCTTTGCAGACCGGGAGGCCGGCGGGCCGGCTCCGGACCGGGAAGAAGAGGCCATGTCCGCCGTGGTGGGGACCACAGAAATCTTCATCCCCCTGGCGGAGCTGGTGGATTACAAAGCGGAAGCGGAGCGGCTGCAGAAGGAAAAGGACCGCCTCAGCGGAGAGGTGAAGCGCATAAGCGGCACGCTGTCCAACGAGGCCTTTGTCAGCAAGGCTCCCGCCAAGGTAGTGGAAGCGGAACGGGAAAAGCTGGAGAAATGCAGGGAGACCCTGGAAAAGGTGGAGGAACGCCTGGCCGCCGTTCTGGAAAAGCTGGACTGACGCCGGAGAGCATAGCATGACTTATGAAGAAGCGCTGGCGCGCATACACGAATTTGAGCGTTTTGGCAGCAGATTGGGTCTGGAACGGATCCGTCTGCTGTTGAAGCTTCTGGGGAATCCCCAGAAGGATATGAAGGTCATCCATGTGGCGGGGACCAACGGCAAGGGCTCCGTGTGCCGTTTTCTTTATTCGGTGCTCCAGGCCCACGGCTTCCGGACGGGCCTGTACATTTCTCCTTTCCTGGAGCGCTTTACGGAGCGCATAGAGTTTGACGGAAGGGAAATCTCCCCGGAGGACCTGGCCCGCTGCACGGAGGACGTGCTGAAGCAGGTGGAGCGGATGCTGGCCATGGGAGAGGAATCTCCTACGGAATTTGAAGTGGTGACGGCCATCGCCTTTCTGTATTTCAGCAGGAAGCCCGTGGACTTTCTGGTGCTGGAGGTGGGGCTGGGAGGCCGGCTGGATTCCACCAATGTGGTGGAAAAGCCCCTGGCGTCTGTGATCACCTCCATAGACCGGGACCACATGGCCCAGTTGGGGGACAGCCTGGTGGAAATCGCCGGGGAAAAAGCGGGTATAATAAAGGAAGGCTGTCCCGTGGTCTACCGGGCCGGGGCGCCGGAGGCGGCAAGGGAGATACGCCGGATCGCCGGGGAAAAGGGCTCTCTGTGCCTGGACGCTGCGGCGGGGCGGGCCCGGGTGCTTGAGGAAGCGCCGGAGGGCTGCCGCTTCACTGCGGAGATCGGAGAGGAGCGCTGGCCGGAGCTGAGTCTGTCCATGGGCGGCCTCCATCAGGTAGAGAACGCCCTTACCGCCTTGCAGACCCTGAGCCTTCTGCAGAAGCAGGGGCTGCTAAGGCTGGAAGAAGAAAAGCTGAGGAAGGGCCTGAAGGCCGCCCGGCAGCCGGGCCGCTTTGAGATCCTGCGGCGGGAGCCCTGGCTGATCCTGGACGGGGCCCACAACGCCGCCGGAGCCCGCTCTCTGGCAGATACGGCAGGCCGCCTTTTTCCGGGGAAAAAGCTGCTGCTGGTGCTGGGGATGCTGGCAGACAAGGAAGTGGACGCCATGCTGGAATGCTTCTTCCGGCTGGAAGGAGAGCTGGCGGCCACGGAACCGGACAGCGCCCGGCGGCTGCCGGCTGCGGAGCTCTGCCGCCGGGCGGAGGCCCTGGGAAGGCCCTGCCGCTGCCTGGGAAGCTGGCAGGAGGCCTGCCGGTACATAGAGGAGCATCTGAACGAATATGAGGTTTGCGTGGCGGCCGGTTCTCTGTATCTGATCGGCGCCGTCAGGGGGGTATTGAAAGAGCATGAACAGCAGAAACAACAGAGTCTTACTGATCTATAATCCGCTGGCGGGGAACAATATGTTCGCCAGCAATATGGACCTGATCATAGATAAATTCCAGCGGGGGGACATGCAGATCGTTCCCGTCC
Organism: Bacillota bacterium; assembly: GCA_030527065.1. Taxonomy (GTDB): domain Bacteria; phylum Bacillota; class Clostridia; order Peptostreptococcales; family Anaerovoracaceae; genus JAEELK01. Next base: position 9,521 of record JAUNBO010000012.1, read on the forward strand.
GCCTGGGGCAGCGGGGCATCATCGAAAAGACCCTGAGTCAGATAGACGTGAGTCAATACAAGAAGATCATTGCCGCCGGCGGCGACGGCACCTTCCACATCGTGGTCAACGCCATGATGAAATGCGGCGTGGACCTGCCTCTGGCCCTGTTCCCTTCGGGGACCGCCAACGATTTTGCCTATTACTTCGATCTGCCTCACAAGATAGACGATATGATAAAGATCGCCCTGGCGGACAATTACACTTATGCGGACCTGGGGCAGATAAACGACCGGTATTTTATCAATGTGGCGGCTCTGGGGGCCATTGTGGCGGTGAGCCAGAAGACGGACCCGGATCTGAAGAACGTCATGGGGCGCATGGCCTATTATCTGAAAGGAGCCAGCGAGATCCCCGGCATAAAGCCCGTGGACATCCACATCACCAGCCGGGAGTTCACCGGCACCGTGGCCACCTACTTCATGATCATCATGAACGGACGCTCCGCCGGCGGCTTCCGGCACATAGCGCCTTATGCCCAGGTGAACGACGGCCTGCTGGATGTGATGATCTTCCGGGAAATGCCGGTAATGGACCTGCCGCAATTCCTGCTCAGCGTGGCCCAGGGGACCCATCCGGAAAACAGGAACGTGGTGTTTTTCCAGACCAACGCCCTGAGAGTGGAATCGGAGGCGGACATCAGCACGGATATGGACGGGGAGAAGGGCTGCTCTCTGCCCATGGAGGTGTCCCTGCTGCCCCGGCAGCTGAAAATCAACACACTTAAGGGGAATATGGAGGGGACGAGATGGTAACTTACAGCGTTACAGAGGACCAGGGCGGCCTGGTGGAGATGTTCATACGCCACGGCCTGGAATTTTCCTTTGACGAGCCCCTGCCCACGGATGTGGTGAAGTGCTGGAAGGCGGAGGAGGGCGGCCGGCAGATAGGCGGCTGCATCCTGGCCCTGCGGGGCGGGAAATATGTCATTGACGGGATCTCCGCCGAGCCGGAATACCGGAAGCAGAAGGTGGGAAGCTCGCTGCTGGCCCTGGCCCTGGAAGAGGCGGCCCGGAGAGGCGGCAGGGAGGTCTGGCTGGTGGCCCGGGCGCCGGGCTTTTTCCGGAAAAACGGCTTTGAGGCCAGGACGCCGGAGGAAACGCCGGAAGGGCTGTTCGATTGCCCTCAGTGCCCCCAGTTTCAGAAGGAATGCTTTCCGGAGATCATGCAGCTGTTCCTGCAGGCGTCTTGAAGACAGCGGAGGGCTTCCGGCGGGACGCCGTCCCGGGCCCCCGGGGCCAAAGTCTTAAATTTCTTTAAAAAATTGTTTAAATTTTTCAAAAAGTAAGGAAAGTCCGGCACTTTTACATGCGAAAGCGGGCTTTTTTCGATTATCGCCCTTGCAAATGAAAGCAAAGAGTGCGATAATAAAAAAGAACGGGACACAAGTCCCTGTCAGAATTTATTATTTCTCATTTCCCATTTATTATAATTAAGGAGGCTGATCACTTATGTACAAATGTGACGTAAAGAGAATGGACGACAAAATCAAGACATTCTCCAAATTCGGCGACGCCGGTCACGGCGGGATCACAAGGTATTCCCTTTCTCCTGAGGCCTATATGGCAAGAAATGAATTCATAAAGAGGATGGAAGCCATCGGCGCCGTCATAGAGATGGACGATGTGGCCGATATTTATGCCACCCTGCCCGGCACAGACCCCAATGCCAAGCGCATCGTCATGGCTTCTCACTGCGACTCCGTAAAGAACGGAGGCAATTACGACGGCATTCTGGGCGTCATGGGCGCCATGGAGGTCCTGGAGACCATCGCCGCCGAAAACATCCCCCACAAGCACCCCATCACCGCAATGATCTGGACCAATGAGGAAGGCTCTCTCTATCCTCCCGCCATGATGGTCTCCGGCATCGTCTGCAACGACTACCTGCCCCCGGCCATCGCCAAGAACTTCAAGTATGAAAACATGATGGCCTCCAAGAGCGTTCTGGACGGAGCCACCACCTTCGGAGAAATGCTGGAAAAGAGCCCTCACAAGGGAGACAAGAAGAACCGGCTGAACCCGGATCAATACGAAGCCATGTTTGAGCTGCACATAGAGCAGGGCCCCATCCTGGAAGACGCCGGCAACGAAGTAGGCGTGGTGGACTGTGTCCTGGGCATGTTCAACTACCGGATCAAATTCTACGGCTTTGCCGCCCATGCGGGGACCTTCCCCATGGCCAAGCGCAACGACGCCCTCTATGCGGCAGCCCAGGCGCTCTGCTACATCCATACGGAAGTGGATAAGCTGAACAGGCCGGAGCTGGTCTACACCACCGGCGAGATCGTCTGCCATCCCTGCGTCCACACCGTCATTCCGGATTATGTGGACTTTTCCATAGACGTCCGCCACGAGGATCCCAAGGTCCTGGAGCAGGTGATGAACATCCTGAAGAGCCTGCCGGAGAAGACCTGGGCCGGCTGCAAGTGCGAGATCGCAGAGCAGTGGAAGCGGGACACCGTATACTGGAACAAGGAGCTGGTAGGCTATGTGAAGGCTTCCGCCGAGGAGCTGGGGATCCCCCATCAGTACATCCATTCCGGCGCGGGCCACGACGCCCAGTTCGCCTCCTACATGCTGCCCACCACAATGATCTTCGTCCAGTCCAAGGACGGGCTCTCTCACTGCGAGCCCGAGTACTCCACGCCGGAGCACTGCACCGCAGGGGCCAGCGTGATGCTCAACGCAGTCTTGAAGGTAGACGCGGCGAAATAAGCGTGGGAAAGGAGCTTCCCGGGACATTATGGGAGAAGGCTCCCGATCAATTACGAGCTTCTGAAAAAGAGGCGGGCAGTGTTCACTGTCCGCCTCGGTTTTTTTCTGCGGGGCAAAGCCCGGGAAGGGGAAGCGCGCCCTGTGCTCAGGCAAGGGCAGAGATGAGATTGTAGACGTTGAGGCAGATGATGAAGACGCCCACGGCGCCCATCAGGGGCCGGATAGGGACCCGGGTGCAGAAATAGGCCGCTAAGGGAGCGGCTATGACGCCGCCGATGACCAGTCCCAATATGATGCGGAAGTACTGGCCGAAATCCACCATGAGGGCGGCAAAGGCCGTGGTCTCTGCGATGGTCACCAGAAATTCGGCGGCGTTGACGCTGCCGATGGTCTTTTTTGCGTTGTGCCCGCCGGCGATCATCGTGGAGGTGACCACGGGCCCCCAGCCGCCGCCGCCGGTGGCGTCCAGGAAACCGCCGGCCAGTCCCAGCGGGTAGACGTAACCGCCGGATTTCCGGTCTTCCCCGGGCTGCCTGCCCAGGGCCCGGAAGAGGATCACGCCGCCCATTATGATGAGGTAAACGTCTATGAAGGGCTCCAGGCCGTCTCCTACGCTGGTGAGGAACCAGGCTCCCAGCACGCCGCCGATGGCGCCGGGGACCACCAGCTGGAGCAGCAGGCGTTTGTCCACGTTCTTCAGGGTCAGATGGGAGATGCCGGAGACCAGGGTGACGGGGATCTCCGCGCAGTGGACCACGGCGCTGGCCACCACCGGGGGAAGGCCGGCCATGGAGCGGAGAAAGGTGCGGCAACTGACGCCGTAGGCCATTCCCAGGGTGCCGTCTATCAGCTGGGCGGCAAAGCCGATGAGGATAAAGGTCGTAAACTCCATAGCTTCCTCCGAAGTGTGGTAAGATCTCGGTTTCCGGCCTCGGCAGAGGCCGGCAGAAAGCGGCGGCGGTCCGGCAGAAGCGGACTTCCGGCGCTATTTTTTCAGCTGGGATAAAATGAAGTTGACCAGGGTCTCGGCGCAGAGCTCTTCGTTCCACAGCTCCGTATCCAGCACCAGATCCGGGTCTGCGGGGACTTCGTAGGGGGAATCCACCCCGGTGAAATCCCGTATCAGGCCCTGGTCCGCCTTGCGGTACAGGCCTTTGGGGTCCCGGCGGCGGCAGGCGTTGAGGCCGGCCTTCACATAGACCTCCAGAAAGCGCCGGCGGGAAAGGCTCCGGGCCAGCTTCCGGCTGCGCTCATAGGGAGAGATGAGGGTGACCAGGGTAACGGTCCCCGCATCCTCAAAGAGGGAAGCCACCTCCGCCGCCCGGCGGATGTTTTCTTCCCGCTCCGGGGTGCTGAAGCCCAGGTCCCGGTTCAGGCCCCGCCGCAGCTTATCCCCGTCCAGCACATAAGCGCTGACCCCGGCGGCGATGAGCTGCTGCTCCGCCAGATCGGCGATGGTGGTCTTTCCCGAACCCGAGAGCCCCGTCATCCAGACGATCATGCCCGGGTGGCCGTGGAGGGCGCTGCGCTCTGAAGCGCCGGTGCTGCTGGCGGCCCAGCGGATGTTTTTGGCGTCGTAATCCTCTGCGGCCAGGCAGTCCATGATGATGCCGCCGCCGGCGATCTCGTAATTGTCCACTATGACGAAGCGGCTGGTGGCGGCGGCGCCGCCGGCCAGATCGAAGGCCATGGGGCTGTCCAGGCGCAGGATGCATTCCGCCACCTCGTGGCGTTCCACCCGCTGCCGGGTGAAGCAGGAGAGGTCCGAGGCGTTCACCACCCGGTCCACCTGCTGCAGGGTCATGTCCACCTGGGCGGTGCCGCATTTCAGCAGATAGTGCTTGCCCTTTTCCAGGGGCGCTTTGCCCAGCCAGAACAGATTGGCCTTCAGCCGCACTCCGGTCCTGGGCGGGGTTTCCTCCTGCCGGCAGAGCAGCTCCCCCCGCTTCACGTAGATCTGGTCCGTCATGGTGAAGCCTGCGGCCTCGCCGCATTCAAAGGGGCGCTGGGAATCGTCGTTGAAGCGTTCCAGGGTCTTTACGCTGGTCTTTTTCCCGGAAGGATAGAAAACCACGGCGTCTCCGGCCTTCAGCCCGCCTGTTTCCACGGTCCCGGCGATGATGCGGCGGTTGTCGCCGGCATGGGTGAATTTATAGACTCCCTGAACGGGCATCCGCAGTGCCTGCTGGGAAGGGGGAAGAAGGGCCTCGAAAGCGTCCAGCTGTTCCAGGACGGTGAGGCCCCGGTACCAGGGCATGCGCGGGGAACGGCCGGCAATGTTGTCTCCCTCATAACCGCTGACGGGAAGGAAGGCCCGGGGCCGGATATGTATCTTCTCCAGGAATTCCGAATACTCTTCCTGAATGTCCCGGAAGACGCTCTGGCGGTAGTCCGCCAGATCCATTTTGTTGATGAGCACCGCCACCTGCCGGATCCCCAGCATGGAGAGGAAATAGCCGTGACGGCGGGTGTTTTCCTCCACGCCCCGGGAGGCGTCTATGACCAGCATGGCGGCCTCCGCCCGGGAAGCGCCGGTGACCATGTTCTTCAGAAATTCAATGTGGCCGGGGGCGTCGATGAGGATGTAGCGGCGCTTTTCCGTCCGGAAGAAACAGCGGGCCGTGTCTATGGTGATGCCCTGGGCCTGCTCGTTTTTCAGGGCGTCCAGCAGGAATGCGTATTCAAAGGGCTTGGAATTCCGGCGGCAGTTCTCCCGGATCAGCTCCAGCTTCCCTTCCGGGAGGGCGTTGGCGTCCGCCATGAGCCGCCCGATGACGGTGCTCTTGCCGTGGTCCACATGGCCCACCATTACTACGTTCATGATCTCTTCGTGTTCCATGGTCCACCTCTACATATAACCGGCCCGCCGGAGGGTCTCCAGGCCGCCGCCGTCCTCTTTGTCCTGAGCCCTGCCGCTGCGCTCTGCAATGTTGGAGAGGGCGCCGTTGCGCAGCTCCTCCACGATCTCCCGGGGGTTCCTGGCCCTGGATTCTATGGGGCCGGTGCAGGGGGCGCAGCCCAGGGAGCGGTAGCGCTTCCCGTCCCCCTGGTCGTAATAGAGGGAAACGGTGGGGATGTTTTCCCGGTCTATGTATTCCCAGATGTTCAGCTCCGTCCAGTCCAGCAGGGGATGGATGCGGACGTGGGTGCCGGGGGCGAAGGTGGTCTTGAACTGGTTCCAGAATTCCGGGGGCTGATCGTCCAGGTCCCAGTCGTTCTTGTTGTCTCTGGGGGAGAAATACCTCTCTTTGGAGCGGGAGCCTTCCTCGTCGGAGCGTACTCCGACAATGACGCCGGTGTAAGCTTCCTTGTTGGTATCCACCTCGTAGCGGCCGGTGGACAGGTCCAGCCGGTAGCGGGGCCAATTGCCGTTGAGGGTGTTGGTGAGGGCCTCGGTCTTCAGCAGGCGGCAGCATTCCACCCGGGTGGTCTTTCCGTCGGGGAATGTCTGTTTTTTGTCCAGGGCCTCCCGGTTCTCGCCGTAGACCATATACAGATGGTATTCCATGGCCAGCCGGTCCCGGTATTCTATCATCTCGGGGATCTTGTAGTGGGTGTCTATGTGGACAAGAGGGAAGGGGACGTGGCCGAAAAAGGCTTTCCGGGCCAGCCACAGCAGGACGGTGCTGTCCTTGCCGATGGACCAGAGCATACACAGGTTGCCGAAGGCCGCATAGGCCTCCCGCAGGATATGTACGCTTTTGCTTTCCAACTGTTCCAGATGATCCATTTTACACCTCCGAAGGGGTACTGCGCATGGGATATCCGTAGTGCTCAAAATAAAAGCCCAGATTCTGGTTTATCTTTTTTATCAGTTCCGGAGAAAGGGTAAAGCTGTTTTTCCGGTAAGAGGCCTGCTCGTCCAGATAGCGGGAGAAACAGAGCTCCGCCTCCTGAAAGTCCGGGAGCCCCAGGGTCTTATAGATTTCCCGCAGATGCTCCAGCGGCGTCTTTTCAAAGTCTTCGTAGCGGATCTCCATCACCCGTTCCGGTGGGAGGCGGCGCAGGTCCGCCAGCCAGGTCTGGTACACCCGGCGGAAAACGTCTATGATGGCGTCCTCCATATACTCCCGGGACGGGGCTTTCTGGAAGGTCATCATCCCCATCATCTTGCAGAACATGTTGATGGTGGAGGGAATGACGGCGTAGGGGTCTCTGTAGATGTGCAGGAAGCGGGCGTCCGGGTAGAGCCGGTGCAGCAGTGCGGCCCGGCAGGTGTTGTCCGGGGATTTCAGGACCAGAGGCTTGCCTTTTGTAAAAAGCGTCTGGCGGGAGATGGCGTAGCAGTAGAGCTTTTCCCAGCGCCGCCGGTCTTTTTCCGGGAGGGTTTCCACAAAAGCCGTGTCCAGGTAACGCTGGGCCCGGCGGGGGAAGCTGAGCATGTGGACCAGAGCCAGGGTGGAGCTGTTGGCCACTGCGTAGATCTCTTCCATGGGAAGGTCCGCCCGGTATTCCAGATTGTCCATGGGCCGGGCTCCCGGCAGCACGCGTTTCTGCGCCCTGGTAAGAATGGGGCGGAAAAGGAGGGCGTTGTTGCCGGTGATGGTGGTTACCGGGGTGAAAAAGCCAAAGCGGGGGTCCCGGCTCAGCAGGTTTATCAGAAAGGTGGTGCCGCTGCGCCAGTGTCCCATGATGAAAAGGGGCTCCCGGGGCCTTTGCCGGCTGACGGGGACGGCCAGGAGCAGCCGCTCTATCAGGGCAAAGGGGAAAAGGATCAGGGAAGCAGCGGTGATGAGCAGGGCCTGGGGAATGCGGCGGGGCAGTATGCGGAAATGATTCTGGGCCAGAAGATGAAGCCATGCGTCCAGGCGGCAGCCCAAAAGAATATGCGTAAAGGAAAAGAGCTTATCCTTTTTTTCGGTTTCCATACGGAGCATCCTTTCATGGGACGGAAGGCCCGGTCCCCGGCAGTTACCTGTCACATTATACCCTGTGTGGATAAACTTAAGGTAAACCTAAAATAAACTCAATGTTAACTCGATTTTTTTTCGTTGAATTAACATTGGGTTTATGTTTTAATGGTAAAATAAATCAGTTGAGGGCAGGCCGGAAATCGTTGCAGACTGTTGGGAGAAACAAGAAAAAGTGCAAGGGAGGAAATGCTTATGCGCGCTGACGGAACCAGGGTAAAACGAACGGATCCTCTTTATACGATCGTCCCTTACATAATGGATAAACGATACGACGCCATGAACATGATCACGCTGGACATCCCGGTGGAGCCCATGCAGGGCTACATCAACAGCAAGCGGGGGCAGGGCTGCGCCATAAGCCACATGGGCCTGGTGGTGGCCGCCTATCTGCGGACGGCGGCGGAATATCCCCGGCTGAACCGCTTCATCGTCAATAAGCGGATCTATCAGCGCAACGAGTTCCATGTGGCCATGGTGGTGCTGAAGCCGGGCCACGAGGACTCCACCATGTCCAAGGTCCGCTTTGAGTTTACGGACGACGTCTTTATGGTGCAGAAGAAAATAGACGAGTATGTGGGGCAGAACCGGGAGGAACAGAGCAATTCCACGGACCGGCTGGCCCAGATCCTGATCAATACGCCGGGGCTTCTGAGCATAGGGATATGGGCCATAAAGTGGCTGGACCGCCGGGGATGGCTGCCCCGGGCCATCATAGACGCCAGCCCCTTCCATACCAGCCTCACCATCTCCAACCTGGCCAGCATCCGGACCAATCATATCTACCATCATTGCTATGAGTTCGGCACCACCAGCGTGTTCATCACCCTGGGAAACCTCCGGGAGGTGCCGGTGAGAGAAAAGGGGAAGGTGGTGTTCAAGCGCAGCCTGCCCCTGGGTGTGGTAATGGACGAGCGCATCTGCTCAGGCCAGTATTTTGCCAATGCCTGCAAGAGCATATACCGCTATCTGGCGGACCCGTCGCTGATGGAAGCGCCGCTGGATATGGAGGCTTTGTCGCCTCAGTGGATGGAATCCCCGCCGGAATCCCCGGACCTGACGGAATCTCCGGAGCTGCCGGAGCTGTCGCCGGGCATATAGTCCCGGGGGAGGAACACGGTAAAAGCGGAGCCCTTCCCGGGAGCGCTTTCCACTTCGATGCGGCCTCTGTGGAGTTCTACGATGCGCTTCACTATGGAAAGTCCCAGGCCGCAGCCTTCTCCTGCCCGGGACTGCTCGCCCTGATAGAACTGCTCAAAGGCCCGGAGGCGGGTCTCCTGGTCCATGCCCGGCCCCCGGTCCGCTATCACCACGCAGAGTCCGTCGGAAACGGGCTCTGTTTTTATGGAAACGGCGCCGCCGTTCCGGGAGAACTTTATGGCGTTGTCCAGCAGGTTGATCCATACCTGCTGCAGCAGCTCCTCATTGCCGAAGCATCGGCATTCCTCCAGGGAGAGCTCCAGGGCGAGGCTTTTTTCCGTCCATTTCGGCTCCAGCAGCAAAATGGCCTGCCGCAGCTGTTCATCCAGGCGGTACAGGCTCTGCTTGCCGGGAATCTCCTCCTTCTCCAGCCGGGAGATCTGCAGCATGTTGGAGCACATGTTCAAAAGCCGCCGGCTTTCCCGGCATATGACGCCGGCGTATTCCTTTCGTTCCTCTTCGCTGAGGCCGTCTCCGGCCAGCAGGTCTGAATATCCCTGGATGACGGACAGGGGCGTTTTTATCTCGTGGGATACGCTGGAGATGAAGTCCTTCCGCAGGTATTCGGTGCGCTGCAGCTCCCGGGCCATCAGGTTGAAATCCTGGGCCAGCTGGTAGATCTCGTCGCTGCGGTCTATCTCCGTCACTTCCACGTTGAAGTTGCCGGAGGCGATCTGCTTTGCCGCATCGGAGAGGACCAGGATGCGGTTGACCATGGATTTGGAAGTGAAGATCATCATCAGGGTGGAGAGGATGACGAAGAACAGGGGGGTGAGGATGTTGCTGAGCCAGAGGATAAAAGGCCCCCGTTCCCGGGCATAGATGAGCACGGAGAACTGAGTGGCGAAGAAGGAGGCCAGGAAGGTGGCCACCACCACGATGATAAGGCCCCAGAGCACCAGCTTCCAGCGTATGTGAAAAAGACTTTCTTTCATAGGATCACCGCCTTATAGCCCAGCCCCCGGACTGTTTCTATGGCGAAGCTGCCGTTGTCCGCCAGCTTTTCCCGCAGGCGGTTGATGTGGACGTCTACGGTGCGGGGGTCGGTTTCGCTGTCGTAGCCCCATATTTCGTCCATGAGGGCCTGTCGGGTGAAGATCTTGCCTGCATAGGAGAGCAGCAGGTGGAGAAGCTGGAACTCCTTTTGACGGAGGGGGACCGTCCGTTCTCCGTAGACCACCGTCAGCATTTCCTCATTGAGCACTGCGCTCCCTACGGTCATTTTGTGCTCATGGGCCAGGCGGGCGCGGCGGAGCAGGGCTTCCACATGGAGCAGCATCTCTTCCATATCCACGGGCTTCACCAGATAATCGTCGGCGCCGGCGGCAAACCCGCTCTTCTTGTCCTCCAGGGTTTCCCGGGCGGTGACGATCAGGATGGGGGCGTCCATGCGGGCGGCCCGGAGGGTCTGGGTCAGATGGAAACCGTCCATCCGGGGCATCATGACGTCCACGATGAGCAGATGGATGGGGGTCTGGGAGAGGACCTCCAAAGCCTGTTCTCCGTCTGCGGCTTCAAAGACCTGATAGCCGGCCCGGACCAGATGGATGCGCATGAGCCGGCGCAGCTCCGCATTGTCTTCTGCAATGAGAATTTTAAGCATTTTCAACACCTCCTGGTGTGTCCTTGTCAACTGAAGGTA
>JAUNBO010000013.1 GCA_030527065.1 Bacillota bacterium
GTCAGCTGGACTGCGGTGTTCTCGTGAGAGAAGCGCAGGTCGTTGACCTTATCCAGACCGTAGAGGACCTGGCCCCGGGAGCCGGCAAGCTCTTCCGCCTCGTGGATGGGCTGGCCGCCGCCGCCGGCGCAGCCGCCGGGACAGGCCATGATCTCCACGAAATCATACTCTACTTCGCCGGCCCGGATGGCCTCTATGAGCTTCCGGGTGTTGCCCAGGCCGCTGGCCACGGCTACCCGCACCTCGCCGCCGGGAACGGCAAATTTGGCTTCCTTCCAGCCGTCCAGGCCCCGGACGCTGGCAAAAGCGTCCACCGGGGGATTCTCTCCGGTCAGGAGGAAATAGGCGCTTCTCAGAGCCGCTTCCATGACGCCGCCGGTGGCGCCGAAAATCACCGCCGCACCGGAGCCCTCGCCGAAGATCTCATCGAAGGCTTCCTCTTTCAGCTCCTTGGGATTGATGTGGTTGGCCCGCATCATGCGGTCCACTTCTCTGGTGGTGAGGACGATGTCCACGTCCGAACCGTGTCCCGCATCGTTGACCTGCTCCACGCCTCTCTCGTATTTCTTCGCCACGCAGGGCATGATGGATACGGAGAACACCTTCTCCGGGTCCACGCCCAGCTTCTGGGCCACGTAGGTCTTGATCAGAGGGCCGAACATCTGCTGCGGAGACTTGGCGGTGGAAAGCTGCTTCACCATATCCGGATACTGGGTCTTGGCAAAGCGGATCCAGCCGGGGCAGCAGGAGGTGAACATGGGCCAGCTGTAATCTTCCTTATGGGTGAACCTGTGAAGGAATTCGCTGCCCTCTTCCATGATGGTCAGGTCCGCCGTAAAGTTGGTGTCGAAAATGTAATCGAAGCCCAGCTTCCGCAGGCCGTTGACCATTTTCCCCAGAGTGGCTTCCTCTGTGGAAAGGCCTATGCCCTCGCCCCAGGCCGCTCTTACGGCAGGGGCCACCTGCACTATGGTGACCTTATCCGGGTCCGCCAGAGCTGCGTTCATCTTGTCTACATCGTTGCGCTCTCTGAGGGCGCCGACGGGGCAGTGAGTGATACACTGGCCGCAGAGGGCGCAATCCGCCTTCTGGATGTCCAGGCCGTCCCTGACGCCTACGGTGGTCCGGGAGCCGGAGCCCACCATATCCCAGACGTGGAGGCCCTGGATATTATCGCAGACCTGTACGCAGCGCATGCATTTGATGCACTTGGAAGCATCCCGGATCAGCGGGAAATTGGGATCCCATCTGTTGTCCGCCGCCTGATTGTTATAGGGGACCTCCAGAATGCCCAGGTCGTTGGCCAGGGTCTGAAGGACGCAGTTTCCGCTTCTGACGCAGGTGGCGCAGAGGCAATCGTGCTCGGAAAGGATCAGCTTCACGTTGGTCTCCCGGGCCTTCTTAACCTTGGGGCTGTTGGTATAGATCACCATGCCCTCTTCGGCTCTGGTGTTGCAGGAAGCCAGCAGCTTGTCTGTGCCTTCGCATTCCACCACACAGACTCTGCATGCCCCGATCTCGTTGATCCCGGGCAGATAGCAGAGGTGGGGGATCTCAATGCCGCACTTGGCGGCGGCGTCCATGATGGTGGTCCCTTCCGGAACGCTGACGCTCTGTCCATCAATTCTCAATGTTACCATTTTTCAACTCTCCCCCCTTTAAAAGATCCAAGACCAAAGTGGTCGCAGCGGAGGCATCTTCCGGCCTCCTGGACCGCCTCTTCCAGGGTCCAGTCGATGGCGGTGTCTTCAAAATCGGCGCCTCTTTCCGCAGCGGCCCGCTCCTTGATTTCCACTCTGCCCATGGCCGGCTTGTCGGCGCATACGGCATAGGGGATCTCCACATCCGAAGAAATCTCATGGCAGAAGCCCAGATACTCGTCGATGTTGGCGGCGGCAGTTTTGCCTGCGGCAATGGCCTTGATGACGGTGGCGGGGCCGGTGACGCAGTCGCCGCCGGCGAAGACGCCGGGCAGGGCGCTGACCACGCAGGCGGTGTCCGCATTGACGGCTCCCCGCTTGGTGGAAATGCCCAGCTCCGCATAGGGCTCTATCTCTATTTTCTGTCCGATGGCGGAGATGATGATGTCGCAGGGAATGCGCACCTTATCCGCCTTGGCGTCTACCGGGGCAGGTCTGCCGCCGGAGATCTTTCCTACGATCTGGGGACGCACCCACAGGGCGCCCACTTCGCCGTCTTTGGCCTCCACATGGTCCGGAGCCATAAGCTCCATCACCTCGCAGCCCTCCGCCACGGCGCCTTCCACTTCCTCGGCCAGAGCGGTCATGTCCGCCCTTCTTCTGCGGTAAACGATGTTGACCTCAGCCGCACCCAGGCGCTTTGCGGTCCTGGCTACGTCCATGGCCACGTTCCCGCCGCCGATGACGGCCACGCTCTTTCCGCTGAAGGAAGGCATGGTGCCGTCGCCGATGGCTCTCAGCATATCCACCGCCGGGATCACTCCCTTGGTGTCCTCACCGTCTATGCCGATGGTGGCGTATGTATGGGCGCCTACGGAAATATAGACGGCGTCATATTCTGCCTGGAGCTTCTTGATGGCGGCGGCGTCTGCTATATCCGCATTCAATTTGACTTCCACGCCAAGGGAAAGGATCAGGTCTATGTCTTCCTGGAGACGCTCTCTGGGAAGCCTGTAGGCGGGGATGCCGTAGCGGAGCATGCCGCCCAGCTGGGCCCGCTTCTCAAACACCACGACGGAATGTCCCATAAGGGCCAGATAATAAGCTGCCGTAAGGCCGCCGGGGCCGCCGCCTATCACGGCGACTTTCTTTCCCGTTGCATCCGCTTTTGCAGGAGCCGCAGGCTTTCCGGCCTTCTCCACGGCAAACTTCTTCAGTCCGCGGATGTTCAGCGGCGCGTCTATCATGCTTCTGCGGCAGCGGTTTTCACAAGGATGTTCGCAGATGAGAGCGCATACGGTGGGGAAAGGATTGTCTTTTCTGATCAGCTTTACCGCATCGTCGTAGCGGCCGGCGCCCACCAGGGCGATGTAGCCGGGGATATCCACTCTGGCGGGACAGAAGCCCACGCAGGGGATGCCTTCCCGGTATTCCCGGACGCTTTCGGCGCAGATGCCGTTTTCCATGTGGGATCTGTAGTCCTCGGCAAAGCCCTCCAGCCCCCGAAGGACCATGCCCGCCGCCTCTGCGCCAATGGCACAGTCGGCGCTGTCCCTGATGGTCTCGGCGGTGGTCTTTACCAGCTCCAGGGCATTGGGACACGCATAGCCGTCCAGAATGTCTTCCAGCAGATTTTCCAGCTGGCCCAGACCCACCCGGCAGGGGGTGCATTTTCCGCAGGTCTGCGCATGGCACAGCTTTAAAAATGCAGCCGCCGTGTCCACCGGACAAAGCCCGGGAGGACTGGCGGCGACCCTGCGTTCCACGTCTTTATAGAGCCCCTCTACCACGGCCTGGGCCCGGTCGGGGGACACCCAATTGAGTCTGCTCATACCTGTTCACTCCTTCCAGTTAAAGCACACTTATTCAGCTTTCATTGTCCCCGTGACCGCGATAAGGAAAGTTCACACCAGGCTCCCCCGGTTTCCCTTATGCTTCCCTCAATGAACAATGCACACCAATATGAAAATTGTACTTGATTTGAGCCCTGTTTGTCAAGCATTGACGAAAGGAATCAAAAAAATTCCAAGCGGTTGTTACTATTAAAGGGGGCGCCAGGGGGCGGTTTGCCGGTCTGTCCTCGGCCCAGAGAATTTTATATCATCCGGGCCTTGAACTCCCGGCAGCGGGCGGGGATATCCGCCGCCTTGAACACGGAATTTCCGGCCACTAAAATGTCTGCGCCGGCCTCCAGGGCCCGGCCCAGATTTTCCAGATTCACCCCTCCGTCCAGGCCGATGGCCAGCTCCGGATTGCGGAACTCCGGCCTTCCCCGCAGGGCCGCCGTTTCCCGCACCTTTTCCAGAGTGTAGGGCAGCAGGCTCTGGCCGCCGAAGCCCGGATTCACAGACATGATGAGCACCTGGTCCGCCAGCTCCAGCACCCAGTCCAGCACCCGCAGAGAGGTGGCGGGATTCAGGGCCACCCCCGCCTTCACCCCCATATCGTGAATGGTCTTCAGCGTGCGGTCCAGATGGACGCAGGCCTCCGCATGGACCGTAATGTACTCCGTCTGCTCCGTCACGAACTCCTTCAGGTAGCGGTCGGGCTCTTCTATCATCAGATGCACGTCGAAGGGAAGGGCTGTTTTGCCCACCAGGCTCTTCATGACGGTGGCCCCGAAGGAGATGTTGGGGACAAAATGGCCGTCCATCACGTCCACATGGATCAGGTCCGCTCCGCCGGCCTCTATTGCCGCCACCTGCTCTCCCAGTCGGGAGAAATCCGCACATAAAATGGAAGGCGCCAGTCTCTTCATCAGTATTTCCTCTTTTCCTGTATTTCTTTTAACAAAGTGAGATAGCTTTCATATCTGGAGGGATGGATCTCCCCTGCGGCAGCCGCCTCCCGGACCCGGCAGTCCGGCTCCTTTACATGGCGGCAGTTATCGAAGCGGCAGCGTCCTGCCAGAGCGCCGATCTCCGGATAGAGGAACTGCAATTCCTCTTCCTCCGCCTCCAATACATCGAAGGAGGTGAAGCCCGGCGTATCAAAGAGCAGGCCTCCTTCCCAGCGGAACAGCTCCGCATGACGGGTGGTATGTTTCCCGCGGCGGGATTTCCCGCCTATGGCGCCGGTCTCCATCAGGGCTTCCCCCGCCAGAGCGTTGAGCAGGGTGGACTTTCCCACGCCGGAAGGCCCTGCCAGGGCGCTGCTTTTCCCCCAGAGGGCTTTTCGCAGAGCTTCTGTGCCCCGGCCGGTGCAGCCGCTTACCGGGAACACCGGATAGAGGCCCCGGTAAACGTCCGCCACCCTTTCCGTCTCCTGCTCTGTAACCAGATCCGTCTTGTTCAGGCAGAGAAGGATTTCCGTCCGGTGCTTCTCCGCCATCACCAGAAAGCGGTCTATGGACGGCAGATTGGGAGAAGGGTCCCTCAGGGCCGCCACGATCACCAGCAAGTCTACATTGGCCACGGGAGGGCGGATGAACCGGTTTTTCCGGGGCAATATCTCGTTGAGCACCGCCTCCTCTTCATCCAGAGGCTCCACTATGACCCGGTCCCCCACGCAGGGCACCTCTCCGTCTTTGCGGAAGATGCCCCGGGCCCGGCACTGCCAGACCTTTTCCTCTTCCTCGGTCCGCACATAATAGAAGCCGCCTACGCCTCTGAGGATGGTTCCCTGCATCAGTTCACCGCTCCGGTATCGAAGTTCACATTATAGGTCAGCACCACCACGTTGTCGAAGATGACCGTCACCGTCCCCATGCCCGTGCCGCTGAGGGTGATGGTTTCGGATTCGTTGCTCTTGAGCCGCTGCTCCTGGTTGATGACGGTCTGGACGCCGCTGTCGTCGGACACCACCACAGTCAGGCTGAATACGTCGTTGACGGCGCTGCTGTAAGGAATGGTGACGGGGATGGACACCGGCCCGGACAGATCCGGTCCCGTGCTGACGGTGATGTCCACCGCCGTTCCTATCTCTATCTCGGTCCCGGGCTCCACGGCCTGGGAGATGATCTGGTTTTCTTCATATTCGTCGCTGGAAGCAAAGCTGGAAACTCCCAGTTCCAGCTCCAGGGCCTCCATTTCGGCCTGAGCCTCTTCCACCGCCTTGCCCCGGAGATCCGGCATCTCCACCGTTTCCGTCTCTTCGCCCAGGCTGACGTACAGAGTCACTTCCGTTCCCGGCTCCGCTTCCTCTCCGCCCTCCGGCGACTGACGGAATATGATGTCCTCCGGATATTCGTGATATTCCTCCTGGACGCTGGTCACCACGTAGCCGTAACTCTCCAGAATGAACACGGCGTCGTCCCGGGTCTTTCCGACCACCTCCGGTATGGTATCCGCCGCCGGCCCCAGGCTGACGTTGACGGTAACGGTGTAGCCTTCCCGGACCATCATCTCCGCCACCGGGTCCTGGGAGATGATCTGGCCCTCTTCATATTCGTTGTTGTTCAGCTCCCGGCCCACTTCCAGCTCCAGCCCCAGCTCTGCCAGAGCTTCTTCCGCTTCTTCCACCGTCATGGAGACCAGGTCCGGGACCTGCACTTCCTCCAGCTGACCGAGAGAAGAAAGGAGGTTGCTGAGCAATATGCCCAGAGGGATCGCCACTATGAGGGCCGCTATGATGATGAAGAGCGTGGTCTTGCTGATCTTCTTTTTGCCTTTTGTCTTTCCGTGTTTGTTGCCGTTCCCCATGTGTCCGCCTCCGCTGCCGTTGCCGTTCCCCGTCCTCTGGCCGCCGTTTTCTCCGGCGTCGTAAGCCGGCGGCTGTCCTTCTCCGCCGTCCTCCGGCAGAGCCCCTTCCCCGCCGCCGTTCCGGTTCACTGCGGCCATCACCATGGTGGCCTCCAGCCCCTTGTCCGTGCCGCCGCCGTAATACAGGATGTCGCTGAGACGGGCTTTGTCCAGGGCCTCATACATTTCCTCTGCGGATTTGAAGCGGTTGATCTGATACTTGTTGGTGGCCTTTATGATGATGTCTTCCAGGTCCTTGGGAATGCCGGGCTTCAGCTCCGAGGGTTTTGGCATTTCCTCGTTCATGTGCATCAGAGCCACGGCCACGGGGTTTTCTGCATCGAAAGGCACCTGTCCCGTAATCATCTCATAAAGGACGATGCCCAGCGAATAGATGTCCGACTTCTCGTCCACATAGCCGCCCCGGGCCTGCTCCGGCGAGAAATAGTGGACGGAGCCCATAATTGTGCCCGTGTTCCCCATCACCGTGGCGCTGTTCACCGCCTTGGCGATGCCGAAGTCCGTTATTTTGGCGGTGCCGTCCTCCATCAGAAGGATGTTGTGGGGCTTTACGTCCCGGTGGATGATCTGGTTCTTGTGGGCGTGGCTCAGGGCCAGGGCCACCTGCTTGCCGGTTTCCACCACCTGCCGGGGCTTCATGGGCCCTTCCTCCCGGATGACGTCGCTGAGGACCTTCCCCTCTATCAGTTCCATGACGATATAATGGATGTTCCCTTCCCTGCCCACGTCGTACACGTTGACGATGTTGGGATGGGAAAGACTGGCCGCCGACTGGGATTCCCGGCGAAAGCTGTCTATGAACTTCACGTCCTTGGTCAGCTCCGGCTTCAATATCTTTATGGCCACGAAGCGGTTCAGGAGCTTGTCTCTCCCCTTGTATACCACAGCCATGCCGCCGTCCCCTATTTTTTCCAGCAGCTCATATCTGCCGGCCAGCGTCCTGCTGCTCATACCCTATACCTCCTCTTCCTCTATCCCTATCCGTACGCAGACCACGGTGATGTTGTCGCCGCCGCCGTTTTCGTTGGCCAGGGCCACCAGACGGTCCGCCAGAGACTGCATATCTGAGGCCTCTTCGGCATGCCGCCCTATGGCCTCCTCCTCCACTTCGTTGTAAAGCCCGTCGCTGCACAGCAGAAGCACGTCCCCCTCAAACACGGGGAACAGATAGAAATCCGGGGCCACGGTCTCTTCCCCGCCCAGCGCCCTGGTGATCATGTTCCGGCTGGGATGGTTGCAGGCCTCCCGGTCGGTGATGGTCCCTTCCTTTAGCAGCTGGTTCACAAAGGTGTGATCCTCTGTGATCTGACGCAGGACCCCGTCCCGCAGCAGGTAGGCCCGGCTGTCTCCCACGTTGGCCACGAAGGCCCGGCTCCCCCCCACATAGAGCAGCACCGCCGTGGTGGCCATGCCTGCGTTTTCGGGGTTCTGCCGCGCCAGGGCTTCTATGGTCCCGTTGGCCTCCTGCAAATACTCCAGGAAGTATTCCCGGACCGCATCTTCGTCCGTTTCGCCCTTAAGGGGCCTTGCTGCCAGCCGCTGCCGGAGCAGGGCCGCCGCCGTGCCGCTGGCCACCTCTCCCGCCCGGTGGCCGCCTACGCCGTCGGCCACCAGAAAGACGCTTTCCGCCTCCAGGGCCAGCAGGGCGTCCTCATTGTGATCCCGGTTTTTCCCCCGGTCCGTCTGAGCTCCGATCTGCACGCTATTTCCTCCGCATCTTACAGATGTAAAAACCGTCTGTCCCGTTGATGTTGGGCAGGAGCTGAAGGCTTTCCACCTTCTCAAACTGCGGATTCTTCTTCAGGAATTCCGTAGCCACGTCCTGATTCTCCTCCGGCACTATGGTGCAGGTGCAATAGACCAGGGTCCCGCCGGGCTTTACGTAGTGAGATGAGGCGGACAGGATGGCCAGCTGTTTCCTGGGAAGCAGGGCCGTGTCCTCTCCGTATTTCTTGTATTTGATCTCCGGCTTCCTGCGCACCACGCCCAGGCCGGAGCAGGGAACGTCCACAAGGACCCGGTCCGCCTTGTCTTCCTTTGAAGAATCCACCCGGGTGGCGTCCCAGGTGCGGCTCTCTATGATGGTGAGCCCCAGGCGCTTTGCTTCCTTGTCCAGGAGGTTCAGCTTTCTTTTATAGATGTCGCCGGCCAGCACCTGGCCCTTGTTTTCCATCTTTTCCGCAATGTACAGGCTCTTCCCGCCGGGAGCGGCGCAGACGTCCACCACGGTTTCCCCGGGCTGGGGGTCCAGCAGGTCCACGGCCATCATGGAGCTTTCGTCCTGAACGGAGAAAAGCCCCGCTTTGTAAAGCTTGGTGTCCAGCAGGCCGCTTCCCTTCACATGGATGGCGTCGTAGATGAGGTGACCGCCGGAGGTCTCAAAGCCCTGGGCTTCCAGACGTCTGATGAGAGCGGCCCTTGCCGTTTTCAGACCGTTGGGCCGTATCACCACGTCCGGGGTCTTGTTCCCCGCCGCCAGCAATTCCTCGGCAAATTTCTCTTCGTATACGTCCAGCCAGAGGCTCACGATCCACGGCTCGTAAGAGTACTTTACCGACAGATGCTTCACCAGGTCTTCTTCCCGGCCGGGCAGGGTCAATTTATCCTTGGACCGGAGGAAATTCCTCAGCACCCCGTTGACAAAGCCTTCCTTCCCCTTGCAGAACCTCTTGGCCAGCTCCACGCTTTCGTTGACGGCGGCATAGGTGGCCACGTCCATATAGATCAGCTGATACAGGCCCATGCGGAGGATGGTCAGCTCCTTGGCTTTCAGCTTTTCCACCGTGTCCCGGACCAGGGCATTGATGATGTGGTCCAGAAAGATCTTGTTCTCCAGCACTCCGTAGACCAGTTCCCGGACGAAGGCCGGGGAATCCGGTTTGCCGCAGATGATATGATGATTCAGCGCCAGGTTGGAATAAGACTTTTTGGCTTCCACATCCACCAGGGTATAGTAAGCGGTTTTGCGATTGCTGTCCATATTGTTCTCCTTTTCCAGAAAACTCCGCCCGGCTTCCCGGGCCTGCTATTCTCTTGATTCTTTATTTTACACCAAAACCCTTTTCATGTAAATCAGATTCCCCGTAAAAAGGCTGCCGGGCTTGCACAAAGCCGGCTGCAGGACCATTTTATCATTTTCCGCTTCTGTTGACAAGAATTTGCGGCAGGCAGGGGACTATTCGAACTGGCTGCCGGGCTCCACGGGATTTCCCCGGAGATACTCGCCGGCGTCCATGGCCCGCTTTCCCGGAGCCTGCAGACGGGTCACCACTAAGACGCCGCTGCCGGCGGCGATGTGGACGCCGGCGCCGTCTGCGGCCAGGACCGTGCCGGGAACGGGAGCTTCTGCGCTCCTTCCGCCGATCAGTTCCACCACCGATGCCCTCAGCAGCTTCAACGGCTTGCCTTTATAGACGGCGGCGGCTCCGGGCCAGGGCTGGAACGCCCTGATCTGCCGCTCTATCTCTGCGGCGCTGCGGCGGAAATCCACCTTTCCTTCTTCTTTGGAAACCATGGGCGCAAAGCTGGCCTCTTCTTCCTTCTGGGGGATCCGGGCGGCCGTGCCGGCAGCCAGGGCAGGCAGGGTTTCCAGCAGCAGCTGCCCTCCCAGGAGAGAAAGCTCTTCATGAAGGTCGCCGGAGGTCTTCCCGGCGGTCTCCGTTTCCGCTGCGGCAATGATGTCTCCCGTATCCATCCCCTCCGCCATGTACATGAGGGTGACGCCGGTGACCGGGTCTCCCGACAGCAGGCAGCGCTGGATGGGCGCCGCACCCCGGTATTTGGGCAGCAGGGAGGCGTGGATGTTGACGCAGCCCAGCCGGGGGATCTGCAGCAGCTCCGGGGGCAGAAGCTTTCCGTAAGCCGCCACCACCGCCAGATCCGGCTCCAGGGCCTTCATCCGTTCCAAAAATTCTTTGTTGTCCCGCAGCCTTTCCGGCTGGGCCACCACCAGGCCCAGCTCTTCTGCCAGGGCCTTTACCGGCGTGGCCGCCACCTTCTTTCCCCGGTCCCGGGCCCGGTCCGGCTGGGTCACCACCAGAGACAGAGTATGTCCCGCTTCCCAGAGCATTTTCAGGGGCGCAGCGGCAAATTCCGGGGTCCCCATATATATGATATTCATTCTGTTCCTTCCTCTTCCTCCGGCGCTTCCGCCTCTATCTCACGGAAATTTTTGGCCTTGGACCTGTACAGGATACCGTCCAGGTGGTCATATTCGTGGCAGAAGATCTTTGCCAGAAAATCCTCCGCTTCGTATTCCACCGGCTGTCCATAGCGGTCCAGCCCTGCGATCTTCACCCGCTGAGGCCGCTTCACGGTCCCCACCATCCCCGGCAGGCTGAGGCAGCCCTCGTCCTCTTCCCGTTCGCCCCCGGTTTCCAGTATCACCGGGTTGATGAGCTCGTATACCCTGTCCTCATGCTCCGCCACGAACATGCGGCGGAGTATGCCCACCTGGGGGGCCGCCAGGCCGCAGCCGTCATAATAGCGCATGGTCTCCAGCATATCGTCCAGGATAAGCCGGGTCCTCTCGGTGATTTCCGCCACCTCCCGGGCCTTTTTCGTCAGGATCTCGTCCCCTTCCAATACCACAGTCCTCAATGCCATGCCTTCAAACTCCTTTTCCTTATAAAAAGCTGTACGGATTCACATCGGCGGAGAAGCGCCATAAGCCGTCCTTTTCCGCCGTCACCTTCTCCCGGAGCCGGTTGACGGCCCGCTGATACCGGGCCCGCTTTTCCGGCGGGCACTTTATGAGCAGCTGGCAGCGGTACCATTCGTTGGCCTTGTTTACCGGCGCCGGATGAGGCCCCAGGACCAGCTTTTCATCGTCCCTGCCTACCCACCGGAGGAAGGCTTCCTTTATTTTTTCTCCCGCCTCCGCCGCTTCCGCTTCCTCCGGGGCGGACACCACCAGCTGAAACAGGTCCCCGTAAGGGGGATAGCCCAAAAGCTCCCGGATCCGGCGCTCTTCGCGGTAAAACATTTCATAATCCTGGGCCGCCGCCGCCTGCACGGCGTAATGGTCCGGGGAATAGGTCTGTATGACCACCTTTCCCGCCAGGTCCCCCCGGCCGGCCCGGCCCGCCGCCTGGGTCACCAGCTGGAAGGTCCTCTCCGGGGAACGGAAATCCGGTATGTTCAGAGAGACGTCCGCCGACACCACTCCCACCAGCCCCACGTTGGCAAAATCCAGTCCCTTGGCCACCAGCTGGGTGCCTATGAGGATCTGGGTCTTCCCCTTGCGGAAACGGGTCAGAATGGCCTCTCCGCTGCCCTTTTTCCTGGCGGTATCCATATCCAGCCGCTGGACGGAAGCCTCCGGAAAGGCCTCCTGCACCGCCTCCTCCACCTTCTCCGTTCCCGTGCCGAAGTGACGGATGTATTTGCTCCCGCAATCGGGGCAAAGCTCCGGCACCGGTTCCCTGCGGCCGCAGTAATGGCACACGGCGGCAGCCTCCGCCTTATGGTAGGTCTCGGCGATGCCGCAATCGGGGCAGCGCATCACATAGCCGCAGCTCCGGCAGGAAATAAACGTGGAATAGCCCCGGCGGTTGAGAAACAGGATGATCTGCCGCCCCCGGTCCAGGCAGTCCTTCATATCCTGATACAAGGACCGGCTGAACATGCTCCTGTTGCCGTCCCGGAGCTCCTGCCGCATATCCGCCACCTCCACCGAGGGCAGAGGAGTCTTGTTGTATCTCTGCTTCAGGACCAGCTTTTCATATTCCCCCGTTTCCGCCCGGAACGCCGCTCCCAGAGAAGGGGTGGCGCTGCCCAGAAGCACCACGGCCCCCTGAGCCCCGGCCCGCTCTATGGCCACCTCCGCAGTATCGTATTTCGGGGACATATCGGATTTATAAGTGGTCTCGTGCTCCTCGTCCAGAATGATGAGCCCCAGGTCCGAGAAAGGTGCAAATACGGCGGAACGGGCTCCCACCACGATGCGGGCCCTGCCCTGCCGGATCCGCATCCATTCATCGTAGCGCTCTCCGGCGGAAAGCTTGCTGTGGAGCACCGCCACCTGCTCCGCCCCGAAGCGCCCCAGAAAGCGCCGGACGGTCTGCGGCGCCAGAGAAATCTCCGGCACCAGCATCACCACGCTTTTCCCCCGGGCAAGGCACTCCGCCGCCGCCCGCAGGTAGATTTCCGTCTTGCCGCTGCTGGTCACCCCGTGGATGAGGAAGGTCTTTCTCTCCCCTGCCGCAATGGCGGAAGAGATCCGCTCCATGGCCTGCCGCTGCTCCTCCGTCAGTTCCGGCGCCGGTCCCTCCTCCGGCTCCAGGTCCTGATACGGGACCCGCTGCTTCCCTCTCTTTGAGGAAGCGCCGGAGGGAGTGAAGCAGCGTATGCCGTCTATATAGCGGCAAAAATACCGCTCCTTCATCCAGGCCGCAAGGGCCGGCCCGTCCGCGGGCAGGGAGACCTCCGGATCCCGGCTCTCCACCATTTTCAACTTGGAAGCGTCCTTCAGTTCCTCCGGGGCCCGGTCCAGGACCTGAAACACATAGGCAGGCCTGAGCTTGTTCCCTCTGGTGAAGGGGACGAAGACCCGGTCTCCGGGCCGCAGCTCCGGAAGCTCCGTGCCGTAGGTGAAGAAGCGGTCCGTATGGGGGCTGTCGTTATCTATAACCACATTTACGTATTTCATGGGTCCTCTTTCCGTGGAACGCCCTCAATCCAGATCGAAATCGTCTCCCAGCCGCAGGGAGATCACCCTGGAGACCCCCTGCTCCGGCATGGTGATCCCGTAAAGGGCGTCTGCCTTCTCCATGGTGGCCTTCTGGTGGGTGATGATGGCGAACTGGGTGTCCTGATACTTTCTCAGATACCCGGTAAAGCGCTCTATGTTCAATTCGTCCAGGCTGGCCTCCACCTCGTCCAGGATGCAGAAGGGGGTGGGCCTGGATTTGAGGATGGCGAACATGAGGGCGATGGCCGTAAGGGTCTTTTCGCCGCCGGACATGAGATTGATGTTCACCATTTTCTTTCCCGGCGGATGGGCTATGATATCTATGCCGCAGTCCAGCAGCCTGCTTTCGTCCTCCAGCCGCAGCTCGGCGGCGCCGCCGCCGAAGAGCGCCTGAAAAGCGTCTTGGAAGTTTACGGCGATGACGTCGAAGGTTTCCTTGAAGCAGCGGCGGATGTCCCGGTCCAGGCTTTCTATGATCTTTTCCAGAGTTTCTATTGCCTCCGTCAGGTCCCGGCGCTGCTCCGTCAGGAATTCGTGACGCTCCCGCACCGTTTCATATTCCCGGATGGCCCCTACGTTCACGTCTCCCAGGGCCTTCATGCGCTCCCGTATCTCCCGGCTTTCCCTCTGAGCCGCTCCCATGGCAAACTCTTTTTTCCTGAATTCCATGGCCTGCAGATAGGAAATCTCGAAATCCTCCCACAGCTTTTCCTTGTAGGCTTCCACCTGGGTCTCGTTCTTGGCCAGCTTCAGCTCCAGCTCATGCTTCCGCATCTGGCTTTCCAGAAGGAGCCGTTCTATCTCTTCCTTCCGCTGCTCCTTTTCCTCCCGCTCCCGGTTCAGCTGGAGCCGCTCCGCCGACAGCTCCTCCAGAAACTCTTCCGCAGCCTTCCTTTCCCGTTCCTTTCCGGCCAGGGCCTCTTCCAGAGACCTGCCGCTTTCAACGGTTTCCTCCTTCTGCCGCAGCAAAAGGGCCAGAGCGGCTTCCTTGCCTTCGATTTCCCGGTTGAAGTCCGCAATGTAGCTGTCCACCTGGGCCATGATGCGCTCCAGGTTGCTCTTCTCGCTCTCGGAAGAGGCCGCCTTCATGCGGAGCTCCGTAATCTCTCCCCGGGCCGCTTCCAGGGCTTCCTTCCGGCTCTCCCACGCCGCAGAGGCCTCCAGGACCTCCGCTTCCGCCGCCTTTATGCTTTCCTCCATCCGGGCCGCTTCCGCTTCCAGGGCCTCCACCATGGAGGCGGAAGAGCGCTTCTCCGCTTCTATCTTTTCCAGTTCCTGCCGCCGCTTGCTCCCGGCGGCTTCCTCTCCGGAAAGGCGCAGGGACAGGCCTGCCAGCTCGCTGTCCAGATTGATCAGGGCCAGCTCCTTTTCCCGGCGCTCCCGCTCCAGCTCCTCTGCCCTGACAGCGGAAACAGCGGCGGCCTCCCGAAGGGACGCCAGCTCCTTTTCCGCCAGGGCCTGCTCCTCCTGCATGCGGCTTATTTCCGCTTCCAGGCGCTGGCTCTCCGCCTTCCTTTCCAGCAGGCCCGTGGCACGGTTTTTCGCCGCACCGCCGGTGATGGCGCCGCCGGCGTTGATCAGCTCTCCTTCCAGCGTGACAAAGCGCAGGCCGCCGGGATTTTTTTTGGACAGGGCCACGGCGTGGTCTATGTGGTCCACCACCACCACCCGGCCCAGAAGGTATTCCATCACCTTCCGGTATTTGGGATCGAATTCCACGCATTCCACTCCCAGGCCCCGGAAGCCCTCTTCTCCCCGAAGGGCCTGGCCTCCGGACCGCTCCTGGCTGCGAAGGCCGTTTAAAGGAAGGAAGGTGAGGCGGCCCGCCCGGCTCTTTTTCAGGGCGGCTATGGCTTCCCTGGCGCTTTTGTCGTCGGCGCAGACGATGTTTTGCAGGGCGCCGCCCAAAGCGGTCTCAATGGCGGTCTCATAGCCCTCCGGCACTCTGATCAGCTCCGCCACCGGGCCGTAAAGGCCGGCGACGCCGGACTCCATCACGAACCTCACGCCGTAATGGTAGCCCTCATAAGAGTTCTCCATCTCCTCTATGACACGCCGCCGGGCCCCGGCCTGTCCCAGGGTGAGCCGAAGCCGGCCCAGGCGTTCTTCCCGTTCCCCTATGTCCTTCCGGCACCTCCCGCCGGTGTTCCGGACCTCCTCCAGTTCTGCTTCCGCCGCAGAGAGGGCGGCTTCCAGGGTCCGCCGCTTCTCCTCCGCCGCCTCATGGGCGCTCCGCAGGCTGCTGCCGGAGCGGTGAGAGGCTTCTTCCTCTTCCAGCACCTCCGCCTTTCGTTTTTCCAGAGTGTCCCGCAGGCTTTCCAGGCTGGCGGCCTCGCTGCGCTTCCCGGAAGCCTCCAGCTGCAGCCGGTAGATCCGTTCTCTGGCTTCCTCCGCCGCAGCGTTCCCCGAGGCGGCCTCCCCTTCCAGGGCTTCGTATTCCCGGCTTTTTTCCTCCAGAAGCCGTTTCAGCCCGGCCAGCTCCCCGGCGGCGGCTTCCGCCGTCCCTCTCAGGGACTCCCGGTTGGCCTGCTCCTTTTCCCGCCTGGCTGCGGCGGCTTCCCTTTCCTCCTCCAAACGCCGGCGGTCCTTTTCTATGGTGGCCAGGCGCTCTTCCTGCAGGCGGCTTTTTCCCTCCAGCTGGTTCACCGCTTCCACGGCGTCCATGAGCTTTTCCTGCCCCGATGCGGTCTGGGCTTCCAGCTCCTGGCTCCGGCTCCGGCTTTTCAGGACCTCCTGCTCCAGGGCCTCTTTTTCTTCCAGGCTCTCCGCCGCCTGGCTTTCCGCCTCCATCAGCTCGTCCTTCAGATATTCGCTCTTCAGCTCTATGTTCTCTATATTTTTCAGCGTGACATTGATCTCCAGCTCCTTGTAGCGGTCCCGGAGGCCTATGTACTCCTTTGCCTTTATGCTGTCCTCCCGCAGGCCGTCTATGCGGGCTTCTATCTCGCCTATGATATCGTCCACCCGCTCCAGGTTGGCCCGGCTCCCCTCCAGCTTCCGCTGGGATTCCGCCTTTCTGCTGCGGTACTTCATGATGCCCGCCGCTTCCTCAAAGATCTCCCGGCGGCTCTCCGGCTTGCTGCTGACGATGTCGGAAATGCGCCCCTGGCCTATGATGGAAAAGCCCTCCACGCCGATGCCCGTATCCATGATGAGCTCCCGGATGTCCTTCAGCCTGCAGGGGACTTTGTTGATGAAATATTCGCTGTCGCCGGAGCGGTAGACCCGGCGGGTGATGGCCACCTCGGAATAGTCTATGGGCAGTATCTTTTTGGCGTTGTCCATTACCAGGGTGACCTGGGCCATGCCTCTGGACTTCCGGCTGTCGGAGCCGGCGAAGATGACCTCCTCCATTTTGCCGCCCCGGAGCATTTTAGGGCTCTGCTCTCCCAGCACCCAGCGCAGGGCGTCGGAGATGTTGCTTTTTCCACTGCCGTTGGGGCCCACGATACAGGTGATCCCTTCGTCAAAATCTATGCTCACCGGTTCGGCGAAGGACTTGAAGCCCTGTATCTCTATGCGCTTAAAAAACAAACTCTATCCCTCCAATGCGGCTTTTGCCGCCCTTTGTTCCGCTTCCTTTTTATTCTTGCCGGCGCCCCGGCCCACGGGCTTTCCGTTGACCATGGCCACCACGTGAAAGACCTTGGCGTGGTCCGGACCTTCCTCCCGCTCCACCTGGTAGGTGATATGGACCCGGCCCAGAGCCTGAAGCTTTTCCTGGAGCTCTGTCTTGTAATCCTCCAGCCGCTTTCCCGACATGGCTTCTTCCACCGCATCCCCGAAGGCCGACAGCACAAAAGCCCGGGCCGCCTCCATTCCGCCGTCCAGGTAGATGGCGGCGATGACCGCCTCCATGGCGTCCGCCAGGATGGAAGTCCGCGCTCTGCCGCCGCCGGTTTCCTCTCCCCGGCCCAGCCGCAGGACCCTTCCCACGCCCAGGCGCTCCCCGCAGCGGGCCAGAGAAGCCTCGCAGACCACCGCCGCCCGGAGCCGCGTCAGCACCCCTTCTTCCACATGCGCCGCTTTTTCATAAAGGTATTCGCTGATCAGCAGATCGAAAACCGCATCTCCCAGAAATTCCAGACGTTCGTTGTCTTCCGGGCAGGCGCCCTTGCTCTCATTGGAAAAGGAGCTGTGGGTAAGGGCAGTTTCCAACAGCTCCGCTCTGTGAAAGGAATACCCCAGCCTTTTCTGGAAGTCCCTGTCATTCACTTCTCTCCAAAGCCTCCATTTCCAGCACAGAGTCCTCTATCATCTGCACCACCTTGTTTTCCGCATAGGGAATGCCCTTCAGAATGGCGCATTTCACCGCCCGGGCGTCGGAGGACCCGTGCATTTTCACCACGGCTCCCCGCACTCCCAGGATAGGAGCCCCGCCATATTCGGCATAATCGAACAGAGCCTTCATCTTCCGCAGCTTGCCCATCAGCAGAAACGCCCCCATCTTGGAAAAAGCATCGGAGGTGAGGCTGTGCTTCACCGTCCGCATCACTGCGCTGCCCATGCCCTCCATGGTCTTCAGAAAAACGTTGCCCGTGAAGCCGTCGCAGACCGCCACGTCGCAGCAGCCCTGGGGGACTTCCCTGGCCTCCACGTTGCCGATGAAGTTCAGGCTGGGGCTCAGTTCCAGCAATTCATAGGCCGCCTTCTGCAGCGCCGGTCCCTTGGAAGCCTCCACCCCTACGTTGATGAGCCCCACCCGGGGAGAGGGGAGCTCCAGTACCTTTTCCGCATAGATGCTGCCCATGGTGGCGAACTCCAGCAGATTCCTGGGCTTGCAGTCCGTGTTTGCCCCGCTGTCCGCCAGGAGGGCGGCCCCCCTGCTCAGAATGGGGAAGGTGGCGGCGATGGCCGGCCGGTCTATGCCCGGGATCCGTCCCAGGATGAACATGCTCCCCGCCATGATGGCGCCGGAATTTCCGGCGGAAATGAAGAGATCCGCCTCTTTTTCCTTCACCATGTTCAGGCCCTTCACTATGGAAGAATCCTTTTTGGTCCGCACCGCTTTCACCGGCGCTTCGTCGTTTTCTATGGTCTGAGAAGCATGGATCACGGAAATGCTTCCGCCTCCTGAATGCTTGTCCAGTTCTTTTCTGACGGCTGTTTCGTCTCCCACTATCACGATTTCGTGGGGCGCCAGCGCCGCCGCCTGTAAACAACCCTTTACGATCTCTCCGGGAGCGTTGTCGCCGCCCATTCCATCCACTATGATCCTCATCTGCTTTTCCTTCCACTGCAAAAGGCCGGGAGCCCCGGCCGGTTCAGCCCTGTATTTCCGGCGCTGTCGTCTGTCCTTGCAGACGATATTTTAGTTTACCATATCACTCCTCCAATTTCAAGATGGAAACCTCATAAGCCGTCCGCAGAGAAACGGCCCCCCCTTCCTCCTTCTTGCGGTATTCCCGGCTCTGGAGGCGGCCCGTAAGGCAGAGCCTGTTTCCCACCTGCAGGTTCCCGCAGTACAAGGCGTTGCGCCCCCAGGCAATGCAGGGGATGTAGTCCGATTTGCCGTACATGCGGTTCACCGCCAGCATCAGGTCGCAGATTTCCCGACCCATGGGAGAGGTCCTGCGAATGGGCGCCTTGCACAAAAATCCCTCCAATTCTACCCGGTTGGCGTCCTCCTCTGCAAAGGCGCTCTCCTGGAGGCGGAATTCCCGGGCGAAGAGCACCACATGAAGCCGGTTCCGGCCTCCCTCGTTTTCGTTATACGTCCGCACCTGCCCCAGCACCGAGGCCCTTCTTCCCACGCAGACCGGCAAGCCCCACATCAGGCGCTCCGAAACCAGCAGGGGGATCTGGTCCTGGCAGCCGCTGCGCCGTTCCACCCCCAGCAGGAAGACATAGAACACCTCCCCGTAGGATTTGTGGCTGACGGCGGGAGCGGTCAATATGGTCCCTGAAAGCTCCGCCCTGTTGGTCTCATACCCCGTTTCCACTGACTCCCTCCTCTGCGATCTGCTTTCCCGTGTGGTCTATCCTGTAATTGTCTTTATGGATCAGTTCCCCTACCGGCACCACCTGAAAGCCCTGGCTCTGAAGGCCTTCCAGCACCAGGGGCAGATATGCCTCCACCTGCTCTGCATTGTTGTGGAACAGGACGATGGAGCCTTTTTCCGTACTGCGGATCACCCGCTCCACCACCTGCTCCGCCGTCACGTCCTTCCAGTCCAGGCTGTCCACGGACCACTGTATCACCTCATAGCCGCATTCCCGGCAGGTCTCTATCAGCGTATTGTTGTAGGAACCGAAGGGCGGGCGGAACAGCGTGGGCTGCACGCCGGTGAGCTCAAGGATCCGGGTCCCGCAGGCGGTAAGCTCTGCCTTTATCTCTTCTTTCGTAAGCTGTGTCATGTCCGGATGGCTGGAAGAGTGGTTCCCTATCTCATGGCCCCTGGCGGCGATCTCCTTCACATCCTCAGGAAATTCCTCCGCCCAGAAGTCCACCAGGAAAAAGGTGGTCTTTACCCCGTATTGGTCCAGGATGTCCAGGATGGGGCCTGTATGCTGGTTCCCCCAGGCGGCATCAAAGCTGATGGCCACCTTCTTTTCTTCGGTGTCCACGCTGTAAACGGGGATCAGCCTCCCGGCCTCGGCGGAGGCCGGAAGGACGCTGTCGGCCACCGTCGCCACCGCCGCCGTCAGTCCCACGGCCAACCCCAGCAGCAGCACTCCCTCCTTCCACTTCCTCATGGCGTTTTTCCTCCCTCTCAAATGCAAAAAAAGAAAACTCTCTGCTATATTATGCAGAGAGCTTTTTCGCCATGACAAAAGACGGCAAACAGGGGGAGGCTGCGGGTTATCGGTTACTTTTTGCGGAGCGCCAGGGGAGGCGGTTTGCCGGTCTGTCCTCGGCCCAGAGAATTTTACGGCTCAACTCACAGAG
>JAUNBO010000166.1 GCA_030527065.1 Bacillota bacterium
CAGGGTCCGGAGGGCGCTGAGCCCGATGCCGCTGGGCCGGGGCGTCAATATGGGGTTTATATCAAAGGCGATACGCATATCTTTCTCCATCTTTTGCTTTCAGACGGCAAGAGTGTCAGAAACATTTTTCAAGGAAACACCGTCTTCCCGCCGTTACGGCAGCTGGTTGAGCCAGGGTATAATGGATTCATAGGGGAAGCAGATGTACATGCCTTCATGGCCCCGCATTTCCATCCCGGACAGAGCTCCATAGAGGAAATACAGAAAAGAAAGGACTGCGCAGCCTGCCAGGAACCAGGCATAGATGCTCCGCTCCACAGCCAGCTGCTCCCGGACCTCCGGCAAGGCCGCCTCCGCCTCCCGGTCCCCCTGCTCCGCCAGAGCCTGAAGCCGCCGCTTTTCTCCCGCCAGGGCCGGGTCGGGCCTGTAGAGCTCCAGGGCCATGGGCGCCGCCAGCACGGCGAACACCACCGTGTGGATGTAAAAGCGGGCCAGAATCATGTGATGGGCCGCAAAGAGCCAGAAAATCACCGACCATACGGCCAGGTGGATGTGGACGTCCGTCTCGGGGTAACGGGCCTGCAGAGGCTTCCGCAGCACCAGCAGGAGGATCAGTATCAGGAGGGGCAAAGCCGCCATATCGATGCGCATGGGGTTCATGTAGATGGAGTCGGCGTAACGGGAAAAGCGCAGGGAGAAGTTCAGCGCAGGGAGAAGGTCCTCCAAAAACCACAGCAACAGCTCCCGGGAAAAAAGGAACACCGGAACTGTCACAAGAAGGTACGCTCCGGCCACCCAGCGCCTGAAGGGCAGCTGGCGCAGCGGGGCCAGGAACAGGAGTATTCCCACCGTCATGTGGAAGGTCATGCCTGCCGCCACAAAGCCCATAAATTTCAGGACGTTCCCCCAGCCCCCCCGCCGCAGGAAGGGGTAGCCCCAGAGAGCCACGGCCAGCCCCATGTTCTGGCGGACAAAGTCCATGGTGCTGCTGAAGCAGAACAGGGCCACATACAGCCACACGGAGAGCGGGATGTTGGGGCTGTACCGGCGTATGATGAAGGCGGCAGGCAGCAGGCAGAAGACTGACGCTCCGGCGTAAAACATCTGGGGGCCCGCTCCCAGCAGAGCAAAATAGCGGTTGAACAGCACATAGCCCATCTCTATGTATGCGCCCAGGTATTCTCCCAGATCGACGGCGAAAAGCTGCCCCGGCGGGATGGCTGCAATCTGCATATATATGTTGTAGTAGGTGAAGTAGTCGGAGCCGATGTTGTAACGCAGGGAAGCCAGGGCGAAAAGATACAGGAAAATCACCGTTACATAGACGGTGCTTTTGGCGGAAGAGGGCCTTCGGTAGCAAAGAGGCCAGGCCAGCAAGGCCATCAGGCCGAACAGAACATAATATACCAGCAAACAGCCCCCTCCTTTCCCCCGGTTTTAAGGTTACTGTTCAAGGGGCGCCGGGGCCCCCTTCAGGTGCTCCGCCACTTTTTCTCCCCAGCTCTCCGTATGGATGACCCGCCCGGCTGCGGCGGCCCGGAGAAATCTCAGATGCGGATTTCTCTCTACCGCCATGGAATAGAGGGGCTTCTCCATCAGAGGTCCCTCTTCCAGATAGATGAGCTCCCGGTTGAGTCCCATGGCCTCCATGGCATGGCGGAGCCGGGCTTCAAAGACCTGTTCTCCGCCGGAAAACCGGTACAAGTAGGTGGCGGCTTTTTCTCCGGTGACCAGCTCCACCGCCGCCGTTCCCGGCCCCAGGCCGCAAAGCCAGAAGGAAGACAGCTCCTCGCCCTCCGCCGGCAGCCGGAAAAAGCCGGAAATGAGCCGCTGTCCGCCGCAGGCCTCCCGGAAGCGGGCGTAAGCCTCCCCCGCTTCCCCGGCAAGGGTCTCCAGGCTTCCTTCCAGGGCTTTGTGAACCCTCTGCCAGCGGCTTTGGGCCTCCTCCCGCAGCCTGGACAAATGCTCGAAAAAGGGAATGGTATCCCGGCCCAGCCGGGCTGCTTCGTATTCTTCCCCGGTGTCCAGGCCGATGCGGATGGTGTAGTTGTTCAGGGACAGCTCCGTCACAAAGCAAAGGGGAATGCGCCGGGCTCCGTTGTCCATGGGAAGAATGCAAATGCAGTCCTCATAAAGACAGACCTTGGCCGTCCCCCGGGCCGTTCCCCCCTGGTCCGAATAGCGGTAGTCTCCTTCCGCTTCCCGGAGGGGGACCGTTTCTACGAACAGGGATTCCCGGCTGCGGCGGCCATAAGCCAGCCACAGCTCTTCCATAAAGCCCTCTGTATCCTGCCCCATTTGGGACAGCCGGAAAGGCCCCTGGGGCGTATCCAGGAGAAAATGATAGTTATGAAGATGGAGAGAACGCACCTGCGCATAATTCAGGAGAAAGCCTCCCTGCTCTCCCTGGATTTCCAGGGCTTCCTCTCCCACCCGGGCCGTCCCCGTCCCCGAAAGGACCGGCGTGGCCAGAGTGCACTTGTAGTCTACTGCGACGTCCATGGCCTATCCCAGCTTGGCGCCGCAGCCGCCGCAGAACTTGGCTCCCGGCTCGTTTTCCTGTCCGCAGGAGGGACAGAAGCTCTGAGCGGGAGGAGCGGCCGCCATGGGAGCGCCGCATTCAGAGCAGAACTTTATGCCCAGGGCCACGGATGCTCCGCAGTTGGGGCATTTGCTCAGGCCGAGGGGCTGGCCGCAGTTGTTGCAGAATTTCCCTTCCCCGGCGGGCTGGCCGCAGGCGGGGCAGATGGTGGTGCGGCTTTCAATTTTCCCCGTCCACACCGTGGCCGTGGCCGCCGCCTCGTCTATGTTGCGCTTCATAGCCTCGGCCCGGGCCTTGGCTACGTATGTACTTTCTCTGGGTGCGCATTTGATGCACAGGCCCTGCTCTTCGTTCCAGCAGTCCCGGCAGACCCACTGCTGGCAGGCGGGGCATTTCTGGAAGTAGGGCTTTACCTGGGCCTGGGCCTGGTTGAAGGCCGCTTCCTGCTCTCTGCGCCACTGGGGGCTCTGATCGTCCAGCCTGTCCGCCACGATGTCCACGCCCCGCTCCAGGGCATTGCTGATGTTCCCCAGCCTGCCGCCCAGAAGATTCCCAATGGTGGAAACGCCCCGGCCAAGGCTCTCGGAGGCCATTCGCTGGTTATAGGTGGTGGATTCTATAAAGGTGGATTTGAAGCCGTTCCCGCAGGAATCACAGTAAAACTCAAACTGGAAGCCCGCATCTGTAGAAATGTCCCGGTGGTTTCTTGTAAATGAATGAAGCATAGCTTTCCCTCCTAAACGACTGGGCTGCGGCCGGAAGGCCCGGCAAGATTTATTCTTACAATACTATACTATATTCTTTTCGATTTCTCAACTGCGGAAA
>JAUNBO010000167.1:0-1394 GCA_030527065.1 Bacillota bacterium
CCAGCCTCCGCCCCGGGCCCTTCCCCCTTCTGCTCCTCATCTCCGCAAAGGGCCTCCCGGCCCTGGCCTTCCCCCGGCGCCGTCCCCCGCAGCACCGGATGCAGGGGCTCCCTGGGGTCCGTCCGGGAAGACGCCGCCACGATGGCCACCGTAAAATCGTGGTAGGCGTTGCCCTTTCCGTCCATGTTCAAGGGGTCAAAGCGGTAATAAGCCTCGCCGTTCCCCTTGCCGTTGATCTTTATCTGCCCGAACAGAGCATGGATGATCTTCTCCTTTTTCTTCCCTAAAAAAAGCAGCTGGTAATCATAGGCGTCCTCCTGCCCATAGTTCAGGTTCTTTACCACACATCGGAGAGCTCCCTTGTTGTTTCCCGTTTCCACCTTCAGGCAGCCTTCCGCCTGACTTCCTTCCGCAGCCCCGTCGCCGCCCTGAGGCGCCAGCATGATAAAAGACCGGCGATATTTTTCGTAATCCACCTGAAACCCTCCTTGTAATTCCTTCATAAAGTTGGTAATATACTATTAATCTTTATGCGTAACCAAAGGGGTTTATTACCCGGAAGGAAAGCTCTATGTGGGTGGACATTCTCATAGCTGCAGTGTTCGTAGCCTCCACCGTCCAAGGTTACCGGCGGGGCTTTATGGATACTTTCATCCATACCGCCGGCTGGCTCCTGGCGGTGGTCCTTGGCTTTGTCTGGCATTCCAGGGCGGCGGATTTCCTCATGAGAAACACCGATATTTACCAGACCATTTACACCGGCGTCCTGAACCGGGTCAACGACGTCACAGGAGCGGACGACCCCCGGGACGGCCTGCCCGCCATCCTCCGGGACAGCGTGGATTCCCTGCTGGACACCCTTTCCAGCAGCCTTGCCACCGGCCTGTCCAACCTGCTCTTTAATGTAGTGGCTTTCTTGGCGGTGGTGCTGGCCTGCAAGCTGGCCCTCTGGCTCCTCTCCCTGCTCATCGGCAAGAAACGAAACGACGGTCTGGCGGGCTTCGTGGACGGCATTCTGGGCCTGCTGGCAGGAGTGCTCCGGGGAGTGGTCCTGGTCTATCTCGTCCTGGCCCTGATGGTCCCCATTCTGGGCATTTCCGAAAGCAGCTTCCTCCGGGAAGGCCTGGAAAGCTCCGCCATTGCCCTCT
Source organism: Bacillota bacterium (assembly GCA_030527065.1). Lineage (GTDB taxonomy): Bacteria > Bacillota > Clostridia > Peptostreptococcales > Anaerovoracaceae > JAEELK01. Next base: position 1,149 of record JAUNBO010000167.1, read on the forward strand.
CCCTTTACGACAACAACCCTATCTTTTTAATCGTGAAAGACATCTTGTAAACGGATTTTCTTTGTGATATTATGAAACTGCGGCAGGGCCCCGCAAGCCGGAAACCGGAGCGGACCCATAGCAAAGACCCGGCCCTGCCGGGCCGGAAGCAGGACACAGAAAACAAAATACGCCTCCATAGTTAAACGGATATAACAGTGGTTTCCTAAACCATCGTTGGTGGTTCGATTCCGCCTGGGGGTACCA
>JAUNBO010000167.1:1494-3328 GCA_030527065.1 Bacillota bacterium
CTTTTTAGTAAGTGATCCCTTTCCAGTACAGGGGGGCTGTTACCTCTGCGCACTCCGGCAGAACAACATCCCGCAGCGCCCATTTGAGGTACTCCGGCACGCCGGTGCGGTCCACGATGTAGCCGACGTGCTCCTTGCCGCCGGGAGCCTGGGGATCGATGTACTCCTTGACGTATTCATAGGTGTTGAGCACGATCTTGATGATGCTCTCCTCGTCCGCCCACTTGATAAAATTCTCACCCATGCGGGGATTTTTCTTGCCGCTGCGGCCCAGCAGCGTCAGACGGTAATATTTTTCATGACTGCGGGTCCAGGCCGCATTGGGACAGGCCAGCACACACTCGCCGCAGCCGATGCACTTCCGGGCGTCCCGCTGGGGGCGGAAGTTCACCAAGGTCAGGGCGCTGACGGACTTCGCCTGGCACTTTTTCACGCAGGCGCCGCAGCTGACGCAGCGGCCGGCGTCAAACCGGGGCAGGGTCATGCCGATGATCCCGAAGTCGTGCATGCGCACCTTGCAGCAGTCGTTATGGCAGCCGGTGAAGGCGATCTTGAAGTGCAGGTCGTTGGGAAACACCGCCTTCTCCATGCGTTGGGCAAAGACGGTGGTATCGTAGCAGGCGTAAGGACAGACCCGGTTGCCCACGCAGGCGTTGATGTTCCGGGTGCCTGCAGCCGGATAGCCGGCGCCTGCCGTTTCCTGGTTGATCTCCAGTCCCTCGATGATGGTCTGCAGCAGGGCGTTGACTCTGGGCATCTCCGCAAAGTCGATGCCGGGGATCTCGAAGCCCTGGCGGTTGGTGATGTGCAGAGTGCCGTCTCCATATTTTTCTGCGATCTCCTGCAAAATTGGAAGGAAACGCGCCTCCAGATGCCCGCCGGGCACCCGGACGCGGGAGGCGGTCTTGCCGCGCACCTTTGTCACACGGAACGCATTCTTTTTCAATTTGGCTGTATTCATCTCCATAGTGCCGCCCTCCTCAGTCGACCAGCGTCTTGCCGTCGGTGTAGTTGAACACCGGGCCATCCAGACAGATATAGGCGTCGTTCACTCGGCAGTGGCCGCATTTGCCCAGGCCGCAGCACATCTTGCGCTCCTGCGACAGCCAGAGGTTCTCCTCCCGGAAGCCCCGCTCCAGAAGGGCCTTTGCCGCAAAGCGCATCATCACCGGCGGGCCCACGGTGATGGCCACCGCTGTGGACACCTCGTCAAGGGTCAGATCGGGTATGTACTGGGTCACCAGCCCCACCCGGTGACCGCTGCCTTCGGGGGCGGCGTCCACGGTGAGGATGACCCGGGCGGTTTCCGCCCAGCGCTCAAAATCGTCCCGGAAGAGGATGGCGTCGGGAGATTTGAAGCCGGCGATCAGCGTCAGGCTCTTACACTCCTCCGGGTGACGGGCAAAGTGGTCTACCACGCCACGCACCGGAGAGACGCCGGTGCCGCCGGCCACCACCACCAGTTCCTTGCCGCGGTACTGCTCCAGATCGAAGCCGTTGCCGTAGGGCCCGCGGATAAAGAGCGAGCAGCCTTCATGGTGCTCAAAGATCTCGCCGGTGACCTTGCCCACCTTGCGGACGGTGAAGTCCACCAGCCCGTCTGCGATACCGCTGACGGAGATGGGTGCCTCTCCGTACCGGGGCAGCGATACCTCGAAGAACTGGCCGGGCTTTACCGGCCCGTTGTATTCCATACGGAAGGTGTACTCCTCCTCCGTGTGCCGGATGACCTCTTTGATACCCGAGAGGAAGGGGCGGTATTCATTCTGTATCATGGCTGGAAACCTCCTTCATGGCCTCTCCCAGACGGTTTACCAGATGGGAGAAGGAAATA
>JAUNBO010000014.1 GCA_030527065.1 Bacillota bacterium
AAAGGGCACGGGATGGCGGATCTGTGTCCACAGTTCTCACATTTGTTATCTGTCCGGGTCCCAGAAGCCGGGGATGAAAAGCATGAAGATGGTGAAGAGCTCCAGCCGGCCGGCGATCATAAGGCCGCACAGGTAGAGCTTGGAGAAGTCGGAAAAGACGTGGAAGGAGCCGGCGGGGCCGATCTCCCCCAGGCCCATGCCTATATTGTTGAGACAGGCGATGACGGCGGTCAGGGTGGTGGAAACGTCCAGGTTTTCCAGGGACAGGATCAGAACGCTGGCCGCAAACACGAAGAAATACAGGCCCAGATAGGAAACCATGGCGGTGACGGTCTCTTCCGGCAGGGGCCGGCCGTGAAGCTTGATCGGGAATACGGCCCGGGGATGGAGGCGGGCGGTGACGCCCCTCTGTATCAGCTTGAACAGGACCATGAAGCGGACCACCTTGACGCCGCTTCCGGTGGAAGAGCCGCAGGCGCCCACCAGCATCAGCATGACCAGCAGCGCCTGGCTGAACAGGGGCCAGAGGGTGACGTCCGCCGTGGCATGGCCGGTGGTGGTGCCGGCGGCCACGGCGTGGAAAAACCCCATTCTGGCTGCGTCCCCGACGGCGGCGGTGTCTGTGAAAAAGAGGTTGGCGGAGATCAATAAGCCGCCGGCAGCCAGGAGCGAGAGAAAGGTAAGGAGTTCCCTGTCGGAAAAGAATTCCCGTATCCTGCCCTGCACCAGTTTGTAATACAGGGTGAAATTGACGCATACCAGAATGGTGAAAAAGGTGACCAGGACCTCAACGTAAAGGCTTCCGTAATAGGCCAGGCCGCCGCTGTGGATGTGGATGCCGCCGGAGGCTACGCTGGCAAAGGTGACGATGAGGGAATCGAAGCGCCCCACCCCGCCCAGGCGAAGGAGCAGGAAGAGGACCAGGGTGAAGGCCAGATAGAACAGATAAAGGATCTTGGCGGAATCGGACATGCGGGGAGCCAGCTTGTCCATGGTGAGGGGGCTCGGTGTTTCCGCCCGGGCCATTTTCTGGCCGCCGATGCCTAATGCCGGCAAGATGGAGATGGCGAAGATCAGGATCCCCATTCCACCCAGCCACTGGACCAGAGAGCGCCAGAGCAGAAGGCTCCGTGGGGTGGTTTCTATGTCCGTGAGGACGGAGGCGCCGGTGGTGGTAAAGGCCGCCGTAGATTCAAAAATGGCGTCTATCACGCCGTCTACGGCGCCGGAAAAGGCATAGGGAATGCTGCCCACCAGAGAGGCCGCAAGCCATACCAGGGCCACGGTCAGCAAGCCGTCCCGGGCCCGCATGACGGTCTGTCTGGGCTGTAAACGGAGACAGACGGCGCCGGCGGCGAGCATCAGAGGAAAGGCCACGCAGCCGAAAATCAGCGCCTCTCTGTTTTCATCGTAATACAATGCGGCCAGGAGCGGAAACAGCATGGCGGCCCCCAGAATGACCAGCACGGAGCACAGGGTCTTAAAGATGGCGGCAAAATTCAAGTTCATGACATTTCGTTCCTTATTTCCTGGTCCGCAGGAAAAGCTGCTCAAATTTGGAGATCTGGGACAGGAGACAGAGGGAAATGACCTTGTCTCCCTTTAAAATTTCCGTTTGCCCCCTGGGAATGATGGCTTCCTCTCCCCGGTGGATGGCGGCGATGATGATCCCCTCCGGCAGCTCCAGTTTGGAAAGAGGCGTATTCAGCACCTTGGTGTGTTCGTCCGCCACCACTTCAATGAATTCCGCCTGTCCCTGTATCATCTTGGAAAACAGGATGCGTTTGGAGCCCTGGATGAAGCGCAGGATGTTGGTGGCGGTGATGTCCAGGGGATTCAGGGCGCTGATGCCCATCTGCTGGATGAGGCTGATATAGCTTTTCCGGCTCACCTTGGCCACCACGTCTTCAATGTCCCGCTGGTTGGCCAGCAGGGCCAGAAGAAGGTTTTCTTCATCGAAGCCGGTGACGGTGACGAAGGCGTCCATTTCGTCTATGTTTTCCTCTTCCAGAAGGGTGGGGTCCGTGGCGTCGCCGTGGAGCACCAGCACATCGTCCAGATGCTCCGAAAGGTATTCGCAGCGCCGCCGGTCTATCTCTATGAGCTTTACGGAGATCCCGAAGTCGGCCAGCTGCCGGGCCAGATAAAAGCCCGTCTTTCCGCCGCCGGCGATCATCACCCGCTGAAGGTCCGTATAAGGATTTTTTTCGTGTACGGTCTCGTTGAGCTTCATGATGGGCTCTTCCAGGCCCAATACATATAAGATATCGTCTTCCTGGACAAGGGTGCTGCCTCTGGGGATGATCAGCTTTCCGTAGTGGTCCACGGCCACCACCAGCATGCCTTCCAGGTACTGGGCGATCTCCATCAGGTTTTTATCTATGATGGAGGGGAGCCGTTTGGCGGCGAATTCTATGATGGATATTTTCCCCGTGGAAAAGTACCCGTTGCTCAGGGTGTATTTTTCCACCAGGTATTTGTAGATGGCGTTGGCGATGGCCAGGTCCGGGTTCACGAGATAATCTATCTGGAAGGTCTTCTGCAGGAAATCGAATTGCTTCATGTGCTCCGGGTCCCTGGCCCGGGCAATGACCTTGGGGCAGCCCAGAGCCTTGGCCAGGGCGCAGATCACCAGATTCTTCTCGTCCCGGTCTGTGGTGGCCACCAGATAGTCGTAATTCTGGATCTTCATCTCTTTGAGAACGGAAATCTCCTTGGCGTTGGCGGCCACGGTGAGCAGGTCCAGTTCTCCACTGATTTTTTGCAGGAGCTCCTGGTTTTTATCGATGAGGGTAACGGCGTTGCCGCCGCCCAGCAGGGCTTCCGTCAGGGCCAGGCCCAGTTTGCCGGCGCCGGCGATGGCTACTTTCATGGTCTTTGTCCTCCCGGGAGCAGGGGCGCATAAGTTGTTGGCGAATGTTACTTTTCACGGGGGGCGCCAGGGAGGGCGTCCCTTGAATAGTAACTGGCGAATAAGTCATATCATATTGTATCACTTATCCGCTTGAAAGCAACGGTTTTTTTCGGTATCATAGAGGAAAGAGAAGGGAGGAAGACGTGTATGGAGATCAGACGTCTGGTAGGCGGCGTGTTGGAAAGCAACGGCTACATCATCTATGATAAAAAGGGCGGGGAAGCCTATGTGATAGATCCGGGCTATGGCGGCGGCCGCTTCATAAAGGAGGCGGCGGCGCTGGAAGTGAAGGTGAAGGGCATTTTGCTGACGCACCATCATTACGACCACACGGGGGCCGTGGACAAGGTCCGGCAGGCCTGGGAGTGCCCGGTGTTCCTTCACTGGGACGATTGCGCCATGTGCAGGAAAGAAGTGGACCGGCCACTGTCCGGGGGAGAAACTCTCAAGCTGGGAACGGAGGTCATAGAGGTAATCCACACTCCGGGCCATACCAAAGGCGGAGTATGCTTTTATTGCGGCAGCGGCAAGGTGTGTTTTACAGGGGACACCATCTTTAACGTGGACCTGGGCAGGACGGACCTGGAAGACGGGGATGAAGAGGCTATGAGGAGGTCCATCCGGGACGTCATTTCCGCCTGGGGAAGCGATATCACCATTTACCCCGGCCACGGGGACCCGTGTACCATGAAGTATGTGCGGGAGCACAACCGGGAGTACCGGGAACTGGCGGAAGGCCGCTGAAAAGGAGGGCGTCATGGAGATTCTGGAGGCCAGGAAGCTGGTATGTGAAAGCGGGCGGCGGATGTTGAAAGAAGGCCTGGTGACGGGCACCTGGGGAAACGTCAGTTGCCGGGTGGACGGCCGCCGCATGGTGATCACCCCCAGTGCCGCCGATTACAAGGCCTCGGGGCCGGAGGACATGGTGCTGATGGATTTCTGTACCGGAGAGGTGCTGGAAGAGAAAAAGCCCTCCACCGAATATGCCCTCCATGCGCAGATCTACAGGGAAAAGCAGAATCTTGGCGCCGTGGTCCACTGCCATTCCCGTTATGCCTGCATTGCCGCTGTAACTGCCGGGAAGCTGCCGCCCTATCTGGAGGATATGGCCATGCTGTTGGGGCCCGGGGTAAAGGTAGCCCCTTATGCCCCTGCCGGCAGTCCGGAGCTGGCGGAAAAAGCGGTGGAGGCGTTGGGAGACAATTACGCCGTCCTCCTTCAGAATCACGGAGCCGTCTGCGTGGGCCGGGACATGGAGGAAGCCTTCTCCGCATGCCGCATGCTGGAAAAGGCCTGCCAGGTCTTTATCACGGCTCAGCTCCTGGGAGGCGGCAAGCCCCTGACGGAAGAAGATGCCGCCGCTTTGCGGAAAAAGTATCTTGAAGTATACAAGAAGAAATAAAGGGATTTCCGGGTCTGGCCCCCTTGAAAAATAACCGGATAAGCTATAAACGCAGACTGTCAAGAAAAAATACTTGACAGTCTTTCGTCTGTGTGATAGCTTATAGCTTGGTGATGGCGGCGGCCGTCCCCCATTGAAAGCATAAAGGAAGCAGAGATGAGAACAGAGGAACTGGAACGGACCGCAGAGATCAACCTGCTTTACGATTTTTACGGAGAGCTTTTGCCGGAGAAACAGCAGCAGCTTTTCCGGCTGCACCACCAGGACGATCTGAGCCTGTCGGAGATCGGAGAAGAGCTGGGCATCACCCGCCAGGGAGTCCACGATTTTCTGCGGCGGGCGGAAAACCGCCTCAGAGCCTGTGAAAAGACCCTGGGGCTGGCGGAGAAGTTTCGGAGGACGGAGCAGCAGCGGCAGGAGGCTGCCAAGGCCCTGGATGCGCTTATAAAGAAGCATTCCCGGGATCCGGCCCTGCAGGAGGAGCTGCTTCGGATAAAGGGCGTCATAGAAGGATTGGAGTAGGCCCGGAGGGCCCCGGAGGACAGGGATAAAATGGCATTTGAAGGACTTTCCGAAAAATTACAGGGCGTATTCAAAAAGCTCAAGGGCAAGGGCGTCCTGACGGAAGCGGATATAGACGAGGCCATGCGGGAAGTGAAGCTGGCGCTGCTGGAGGCGGACGTCAACTTCAAGGTGGTGAAGGAGTTTGTGGCGGCGGTGAAGGAAAAGGCCATGGGAGAGGAAGTCCTTTCCAGCCTGACGCCTTCACAGCAGGTCATCAAGCTGGTCAACGCCCAGCTGGTGGAGCTTATGGGCGGCGCCGGCAGCAAGCTCACCTATTCGCCCAAGGGCTTCACCGTCCTGCTGATGGCAGGCCTGCAGGGAACAGGAAAGACCACCACCTGCGGCAAGCTGGCGGTGTGGCTGCGGAAAAACGGGAAACAGCCCATGCTGGCCGCCTGCGACGTCTACCGGCCCGCCGCCATAGATCAGCTGGAAATCGTGGGACGCTCCATAGACGTTCCCGTTTTTTCAGACCGGAACTGCAAGGACCCGGCGGAAATCGCCGAAAGAGCCTGCCGGGAGGCGGAAAAGAAGGGCTGCAACGTGCTGCTCCTGGACACCTCCGGACGGCTCCATATAGATGAAGAGCTGATGGAAGAGCTGGCGGAGATCAAAAAGCGGACCAAGCCCCACGAGATCCTGCTGGTGGTGGACGCCATGACCGGCCAGGACGCCGTGAATGCAGCCAAGGGCTTCGATGAAAAGCTGGGCATAGACGGCATCATCATGACCAAGCTGGACGGAGACACCAGAGGCGGCGCAGCCCTCTCGGCCCGGGCCGTCACGGGAAAACCCATCAAATTTGCCGGCATGGGGGAAAAAATGGACGCCCTGGAGCCCTTCCACCCGGAGCGGATGGCTTCCCGGATCCTGGGCATGGGCGATATGCTGAGCTTCATAGAGAAAGCTCAGGAAGCCTACGATGAAGAACAGGCCGCTCAGCTGGAAAAGAAGCTGCGGAAGAATCAGTTTACCCTGGAGGATTATCTGGAACAGTTCGGACAGATCCGCAACATGGGCGGCCTCTCCAAAATGCTGGATATGCTGCCGGGGATGAACGGCGCAAGGATGAAGGACGTGGACGTGGACCAGGGCGAAAAGGAATTCCGTCACATGGAGGCCATCATCCTGTCCATGACAAAAGAAGAGCGGCAGGACCCTTCCGTCCTCAACGCCAGCCGGAGAAAGCGCATCGCCGCCGGCTGCGGCCTGCCGGTGAGCAAGGTGAACAATCTGATACGGAAGTACGAGGAGACGAAAAAGCTGATGAAGCAGTACAGCAAGCCGTCGAAAATGAAAAGAAACCCGATGTTCAGGGGCTTTTAGCCTATGACATAAAAGGGCCCGGACGGGCCCGAAGGAAATCATCATTAAAACTAAATGGAGGAAAAAAACATGGCAGTTAAAATCAGACTGAAGCGGATGGGCGCGAAGAAAAAGCCTTTTTACAGGATCATCGTGGCGGATTCCAGATCGCCCAGAGACGGAAAGTTCATAGAAGAGCTGGGCTACTACGATCCCCTAAAGGATCCGGCGGAGATAAAGGTGAACGCAGAGAAGGCCCAGAAATGGCTGGCCACCGGCGCACAGCCCACAGATACGGTCCGGGCGCTGCTGAAAAAGGCCGGCGTGGAAATGGTGAAGAAGGCTCCCAAGGCCAGGCCGGCGGCCCCCGCAGAAGAACCGGCTGCCGAGGCTCAGGCTCCCGCAGAGGAAGCAGCTTCTGAAGCTCAGGCTCCTGTTGAGGAAGCGGCAGAGGCCGTCTCCGAAGAAGAGGCCCCCGCTGCGGACGCAGAATAAAAGAAGGTGACTCAATGGAGGATTTGGTAAGAGTCATAGCCCAGGCTCTGGTGGAACATCCGGAAGAGGTCCGGGTGAAGACGATAGAGGACGGCAGCTCCACGGTGATAGAGCTGCGGGTGGCTCCTTCGGATATGGGCAAGGTGATAGGGAAACAGGGGCGCATCGCCAAGGCCTTGCGCACCGTGGTGAAATCCGCCGCGGCAAAGACCGAGCAAAAGGTCGTGGTGGAGATCGTCCAATGAAGGATATGCTCAGGCTGGGCAAGGTGACCGGTGCGGCGGGGCTGAAAGGCGAGCTCCGGGTATATCCTTACACGGATTACAAGGAAAAGTTCCAGGAGCTTTCCTACGTCCTGATGGATGATAAACCCCGCCGGATAGAGAAGGTCCGCTATCATAAGAACCTGGCCATCCTGAAGCTGGAAGGCATAGAGGACAGAAGCGGAGCGGAGGCCTGCCGGGAGAAAGAACTGTTTATCCGGCGGGCGGATGCGCCCCCGCTGCCGGAGGACAGCTATTATGTGGCAGATCTGCTGGGTCTCACCGTGCAGAAAGAAGACGGGGAGGTCCTGGGCCGCCTGAAGGATGTGATCCTCCACAGCGCTCAGGATCTTTACGAGGTGGAGCGCCCCGGCGGGAAAAGCTTTCTGCTGCCGGCGGTGGACGAATTCGTGAAGGACGTCGATCTGGAAAAGGGCGTGATAACGGTGCGCCTTATAGAAGGTCTGTTGAATGAAGATTGAAGTGCTGACTCTCTTCCCGGAAATGTTCCCTCCCGTGATGGAGCAGAGCATTCTGGGCCGGGCGAAGGAAAAGGGCATATTGGAGGTGGTCCCGGTGAACATCCGGGACTACACGCTGGACAAGCACAACCGCACCGACGATACGCCCTTTGGAGGCGGCGCAGGCATGGTCCTGTCGCCGGAGCCTGTGTTCCGGGCCCTGGAAGCCCTGGGGACAGAGGGCAAGCGCCTCCTGTATCTGTCCCCCAGAGGGCGGCTGCTGGATCAGAGGCTGTTGGAGGGATTGGCGGAGGAGCAGACCCTCCTCCTGCTCTGCGGCCACTATGAAGGAGTGGACCAGCGGATCATAGACCGCTGGGGGATGGAAGAGGTCTCCATAGGGGACTATATCCTTACCGGCGGGGAGCTGCCGGCCATGGTATTGATAGATGCGGTGGCCCGTCTTCTTCCGGAGGTTTTGGGCTCGGAGGAATCCCACCGGGAGGAATCCATCTATTCGGGACTTTTAGAGTATCCGCATTACACGAAGCCCCGGGAGTTCCGGGGCCTGGAAACGCCGGAGATCCTTTTGTCCGGGAACCACCGGCAGATCCATCTGTGGCGGCTGGAGCAATCTTTGCTGCTGACAGGGGAAAGGCGGCCGGAGCTTCTGGAGCGTTTTCTCAGCCAGCAGGCCGACAGACTGGAAAAGGATGAAAAGAAAGCGCTGAAGAGCGCCATGGAGCGGCTGGGGCGGTAAAAGCCCTTCGGCCGGGGCTCCGGGAGAATGGAATGGCGAAAGAAAGCCGGAAGAAAAAGATACGAATATCGCTGCTGACCCTTCTCATCGCGGGAATCCTGGTCCTCTGGGCCGTCATCTACGTGAGACCGGTGGTGGAGGATGCGCTGACACAGACCGAGGTGGTGGAATACGGCACCATGCAGGTCACCGACGACGTCACCTGTTATTTCATCCGAAGCGAGGAGGTCTTTTACGCTTCCGCCGGCGGAACTCTGCAATACTATGCGGAAGAGGGGGAGCTGATTCGGAAGGGCGGCAAAATACTGGAGATCCTTCCAGCCGGCGTCAGTTACCGGGCGGAGGGCAGCGGCTGCCTGGTCAGCTATTACATTGACAGCTACGAGGGCTCTTTTACGCCGGAAACCATGGCGACTCTGGAACGGAGCCAGGTGGAAAGCATGGAGCTGAGCATGAGGGAGCTGACCAGAGAGAGCACGACGGAGGGAGAAGCCCTTTACAAGCTGGTGCAGAACGACCGCTGGTACGGCGTCTTCTGGACCGACGCAGAGAACATCGTAAAATACACCGTGGGGAGCAGCGTGGACGTAGAACTGCCCCTGGGGACGATAACAGGCAGCATCTATGAGATCCTGGATGCAGGAGACGAATGGAAGGTCATTCTGGAATTTGACCGCCACTATCAGGAGATGGCCCGGCTGAGGAAGCAGGAGCTCCGGGTGATCAGCGCCGATTACGACGGCCTGATGGTAAGAAACGTCAGCATCACCAGCCAGGAGGACCGGGCGGGCGTATTTGTCAAGACCATCAGCGGAGAATTCGTGTTTACGCCGGTGAAGATCATCGCCAGTGACGGAGAATATTCTCTGGTGGCAGCGTCTTATTACTATGAGCAGACGGAGGAAGGGGAGAGCGTCAGAGTGGACACCCTGGAGGTGTACGACGAGATACTCACCGATGCACAGTCATGACGATCAAAGAGAACATAGAAAAAGTAAAGGGAGAAATAGCGGCGGCGGCCCGGGGCTGCGGAAGAGACCCAGAAGAGATCCTGCTGGTGGCGGTGAGCAAGACCCGGACGCCGGAGGAGATCGACGAGGCCATAGACGCCGGCATAGAGGATATAGGCGAGAACAAAGTCCAGGAAATATTGGACAAATATGACCATGTGAAGCCGGTGCGCTTTCATATGATTGGACATTTGCAGACGAATAAGGTAAAATATATTATCGACAAGGCGGCTCTGATCCATTCGGTGGATTCTCTGAAGCTGGCTCTGGAGATCCAGAAGCAGGCGGAGAAACACGGCCGGACGGCGGAAGTGCTGGTGCAGGTGAACGCTGCGGAAGAGGAAAGCAAATTCGGCGTCACTGCCGGAGATGCGGAGGGCCTGATAAAAAGCATCCTGGAGAGCTGTGAAAACATCCGGCTGCGGGGCCTGATGCACATCGCCCCCTTTGCGGAGGACCCGGAAGATGTAAGGATCTATTTCCGGCAGGTGAAGGAGCTCTACGACCGCTGCGCCCGCACAGACCATCCCCGGCTGGAGTTCACCTGGCTGTCCATGGGGATGTCCCACGATTTTCGCGTGGCTATAGAAGAAGGCGCCAACCTGGTGAGGGTGGGCACCGCCATTTTTGGAGAACGGAACTATCAGAAGTAAACAAAAGGGGAGGAAGAAAGAACATGGCGGAAGGTTTCATGAACAAGTTGAAGGTATTGGTGGGAATAGAGGAAATAGAGGACGACGAGGAAGAACTGGAAGCGGCGGCCCCGGCCCCGGCTCCGGAGAGAAAAGCGCCGGAGACCCGCAGCAGCTACGGCAACGGAGCTTATCCGGAAAGCCGCACGGCGCCTCTTCCCGCAGGGAACAAGCCCCCGGCAGTGGGGAAGGAGACCAAGCCTTTTAAAATGGTGGTGATAGAGCCCGTGGGCTTCGACGACTGCCCCAAGCTGGTGGACAGCCTGAAAGCGAAAAAGCCCATCATCATCAATCTGGAAAAGGTGGAATCGGATACCGCCAGAAAGATATTCGATTTTCTCAGCGGCGCCACCTATGCCCTCAGCGGCAATGTTCAGAAGGTGTCCAACAACATCTTCGTCTTTGCCCCGGAAAGTGTAGATGTGACGGCCATATCGGAAAAGGGAATCAGTTATACGGACAGTAATCTAAAGAGCCCCTGGAGGTAAGACGCTTATGTCGCTTTTTGTAACTGCCGTCAATTTCTTCTGTGAGATATTGATTTACCTGATCATCGCCAGGGCCATCATGAGCTGGTTTTCCAGGCCCGGGGACCGTTCTTACGGAATATTCAGGTTTCTGTGCCAGTTGACGGAGCCCATACTGAGTCCCTGCCGGAAAATCACGAGCCGCTTTACCGGCGGCGCCGGCATGGATTTTTCGCCGGTCATCGCCATCTTTCTGATCTGGCTGGTCCAGTGGCTGTTGGTCCGGGTCCTGTCGATATTGACTTAAAAGTGAAAAAGGGGGATTAGAGAATGATCACACCGATGGATATTCAGAACCAGGAGTTTGGCCGGGGGGTCCGTGGATATAAAGAAGAGGACGTGGACGGCTTTCTGGATCTGCTCACCATGGACTGGGAAAAGCTTCTGGCGGAGAACCAGAAGCTGAAGGAGCAGGTGAAAACCCTTACTGCGGACCTGAGCCGTTATAAAGATACGGAAGGCGCAGTGCTGGAAACTCTGGAAGCAGCCAAGGCTCTTATGAATGATATTTCCGCCAGTGCGGAGAAGCGGGCGGAAATCCTGCTGAAAAATGCGGCGCTGGATGCGGAGATGATACAGAGGGAAGCCAGAGAAAACGCCGAACGCCTCACGGAGGAGAGCTCTCTTCTGAGAAACCGACTGAACAATTTCCGTTCCCGGTACCGCAATCTGTTGGAAATGGAGCTGGAACGCTTCGATACCCTCAGCGCCGAGCTCTTTTCGGAAAAGGATCTGGAGGAGCTTCAGAATATGGCCATGGGAACGGGCTTTACCCGGACGGCGCCTGCGGCGGGAGCTCCTTCGGACACCATAGTAAACCTGCGGACCGGAGGGGCGAGCGGGAATGAGCCCGGGCAGAGCCGCACCGAAGCGGAGGCCCCCGCAGGAGAAGAATAATGTACTTTCCTTTGATCGTGGCGGTGGTGTTCGCCCTGGACCGCATCACCAAGCATCTGGTCATGGCTGAGATGGAGCTTCAACAGTCCATCCCGATCTTTCCGGATGTGTTTCACATCACATATATCCATAATTACGGGGCGGCGTTCAGTCTTTTAGAGGGCAGGCAGATGCTTCTCATCGTCATCACGGCAGTGGTGATGCTGGTCCTGTTGTTTTTTCTGATCAGAAATCTGCGGGACCTGAGCACCTGCGAGATATGGGCCCTCAGCCTTATCCTGGGCGGCGGCATAGGGAACCTGTGGGACCGGGTGCAGCTGGGCTATGTGCCGGACTTTTTGAACTTCTGCCTCATAGAGTTTCCGGTCTTCAATGTCGCAGACATTTCCGTGTGCTGCGGCTGTGGCCTGTTGTTCCTCAGTCTGCTCGTTCTGGAGCCCCGGTCCCGGCGCAGGCAGGAGTACCGGAGATGAGGGAATACTCTTTTACCGTGGAAAGAGAGCAAAAGGACCTTCGGCTGGATGTGCTTCTGGCTGCCTTGTCAGAGGAATTGTCACGAAGTTATGTGCAGCGTCTTATTGGAGAAGGGCTGGTCCGGATAAACGGAGAGACTGCTCCGGCGAAGAATTACCGTGTCAGGGAAGGCGACACGGTTTTTTTGCGTTTGCCGGAACCGGAGACCCTCTCGGCGGAGCCGGAGGATATCCCTCTGGAGATCCTTTATGAAGACGGAGACCTGCTGGTGGTGGACAAGCCCAAGGGCATGGTGGTCCATCCGGCGGCGGGGAATCCTTCCGGGACCCTGGTAAACGCTCTGCTCCACCATTGCGGGGGCAGGCTTTCCACCATCAACGGCGTGGTGCGTCCCGGCATCGTCCACCGCATAGACAAGGATACCGCCGGGCTCCTGGTGGTGGCGAAAAACGACGAGGCCCACAGGAAGCTGGCGGCGCAGATGGAGGCCCATTCCATTACCCGTATCTACGAGGCCGTGGTCCACGACAACATTCCTGAAGAGGCGGGCACCATAGATAAGCCCATAGGGAGAGATCCGGGAAACCGCCTGCGTTGGGCGGTGGCGGAAGGGGGGCGGCGGGCCGTCACGCATTTTAAGGTGCTGGAACGCTTCGGGCGTTTCACTTATGTGGAGCTCCGGCTGGAAACAGGCCGCACTCATCAGATACGCGTCCACATGGCCTCTCTCCGGCATCCTCTGGCAGGGGACCCTCTTTACGGTCCCGCAAAAGGGGTAAAGGGCCTGAACGGGCAGCTGCTCCACGCCGGGACTCTGGGCTTTGTCCACCCGTCCTCCGGCGAATATATGGAGTTTCACAGCCCTTTGCCGGAGGATTTTGCGGCGTTTCTGGAAAAACTCAGAGCCGGCCGGTGAAGCCGGAAATAGTTTCAAAAGGAAGGCCCTTCGGAGGGTATCTTACCGAAGGACCTTTCGCCCAAGGACCACGGCCTTGGCAGATGGAATTGCATTTGGCATATTTGTCTTTGGGATGGGGTAGGAAACCGGACAGACTCAGCCTTCTTTTACATCTACAGTTTTAACGTACGCAAGGCAATTATCACAAACATAAAGCCCCTTGAATTGAGCGCAGATATTTTCCTGGCTCCCGCAAAGGACACAGCAGGACTGCTCCGGGCAGCTTAGTTTTTCCATTAGCATTCACTCCTTTGAATCGTTTGTACTGATTGCCCTCGGAGAACAGACCGTGGCCTCTGTTCTTTGGGTAAGCTTATTCTATATGGAGAGATAGGGGAAAGCAAGAAAAATTTTACAAAATGTAATAAAAAGTGGTTATAATGTCTTTTTGTAATATTTCATGTAACTTTATGATGTTTTATGGCAGATACGGGGCGAAATGGAAGTGCAGACCGCTGTAGGGGCTCAAGCCTTTCAGCTGCGGAGGGCCTTGTCGTCGGCTGGCAAGGCCGGAGAAACATAAACCGTCCGGTTATCCGTGAAAATTACCATGCCCGGCCTGGCGCCCGCCGGCTTTTTCACATAACGTACAAAGGTGTAATCCACAGGAACGTTTTCCGAGCCCCGGGCCTTGCTGTGCCAGGCGGCTATGGCGGCGGCCTGGAAGATGGCACTTTCCGTCGGCTCCTGTCCGCGCAACTGAAGGATCACGTGGGAGCCGGGGATGTCCTTGGTGTGGAGCCAAAGGTCTTTCCGGTCCGCCAACTTGAAGGTAAGCAGGTCATTTTCCTGGTTGCTCCTGCCCACCAGAACGGAGAAACCGCCGCCGACAGAGTAGGAGAGGGGGCCGGTCTTGCCGGGGGCCGGCCGGGAGCCGGCCTTCCGCCGCCGCAGATACCCGCCCTCCGTCAGCTCCTGGCGCAGGGCCTCCACGGTTTCCGTGCTCTCTGCATTTTCCGCCAGGACTGCCACGGATTCCAGGTAGGCAATGGTCTCGTCGGTTTCCTTCAACTGGATCTTTTTCTCTTTCAGAGCCGTTTTCGCTTTTCCGTATTTCTTAAAATAGCGCTGGGCGTTCTTGACGGCGGAAAATCGGGGATCCAACGGGATTTCCAGGGCCTCGCCGGTGTAATAGTTCAGCAGGGAGGCGCTTTCGGCGCCGGGGGCTACCTGGTGGCCGTGTGCGGTGAGGAGTTCCCCCCATATCCGGTATTCGTCGGCCTTTTCCGCCTGCAGCAGATCTTCCAGCAGCCGCTGTTTCTTCAGATACTGTTTGTCCAGGGCGGCGCTTATGATCCGGGAAAGCTCCGCTGTTTTCTGGCGGATGCGGTTGGAGGACGCCCTGTGGGAATAGTAGTATGCGGCGGCGCTGCCGGCGTCCGGGAAAGGCAGGACTGTAGAGCAGCCCGCCAGGGCGGAAAGGGGGAAGATGTGAAAATCCAATGGCGTCCCATCCTCCGCCAGATAGACGGCAGGGGAAAGGCGGCCTTCTTCAATGCTTTCTGCCATGCGGCGCAGAACGGGGAAGACCCGGGAAGCAGAGGAAAGGCCTTCCCCGCCGGCCAGGCTGACGATCTCTTCCCCGATGACAGGGCTGATTCCCTGAACGGCGGCCACCAGCGCTTTGGCGGTGACCTGATCCTTCTGAGGGCCCAGCCCGGCTGCAAGAGCCTCCTCTGTGAGGGTATAGAGGCAAAGCTTGTCCTGAGAAGGAGGAGGACTGTAGAGCTGGCCGGGAAAGACCTGCCGCACCCGGCTCATGTCCGGGGAGACCCGCTTTATGGCGTCTATGATCTTCCCGCCGGCGCCGTCTACGGCTATGATGTTGCTGTGGCGGCCCATGATCTCCACCATCAGCCGCCGGGTGACGGGAAAGCCCAGCTCGCTGAGCCCTTCCACGGAAAGCTCCACGATGCGTTCCGAATCCACCTGCCGGAGAGAAGAAATCTTTCCGCCCTGAAAATGCTTTCGCAGCAGCATGCAGAAGGCGGGAGGGCTCTGGGGGTTGGAATCGCCGCCCTCTGTCAGGTGGATGCGGGGGTGCTCGCTGTTGGAAGAGATGTACAGCTTGTATTTTTCCCGTCCCCTGTGGACATGGAGGACCAGCTCGTCGTCCGCCGGCTGGTAGATCTTATCTATGCGGCCTCCCGTGAGCAGGGAAGCCAGTTGTCTGGCCACGGCTCCCGTGACCAATCCGTCGAAGGCCATTGTTTTTGTCCTTTCAATGTGGTATGATATTTCATGACATGCCGGAGGGATTTTTCGGCTTTCGAAAAATTTCCCACTGGGTTATAATATCATGGATCCGAAAAAAAGAAAAGGGCCCCGGAGCGGAGAGCCGGAGCGTTTTCCGGTTACCATTCAAGGGGGCGCCAGGGGGACAGTCCGGCAAACCGTCCCCCCTGGCGACCCGTGAATAGTATTGTTTTCCGGCCCGGCGGTGAAAAGGAGAAACAGAATGATAAAGAGCATGACCGGCTTTGGAAGAAGTGAATACAACGACGGAAAGCGGAACATCGTGGCGGAGGTCAAATCCGTGAATCACCGCTATTGGGACATTACGGTGAAGATGCCCCGGCGATATTCCTTTGCGGAGGAAAGCCTGAAGGCCATCGTGAAGGAAGTGGCCCGGCGGGGAAAGATAGATCTGTCCGTCAGCGTGGAGAACCTGACGGAGGAGGACGTCAACGTAAAGCTGAACACCATGGCGGCCCGGCAATATTATGATAACCTGATGCTTCTGAAAGAGGAATTCGGCCTTTCTGATGAGATCGGGCTCGGGCTGCTGGCGGGGATGCCGGACGTGATAAAGGCCGTTCCCGATGTGGAAGATGAGGCTGCCATTCTCCGGGCGCTGGCGATCCCCGTCCGGGAGGCGGCGGCCCGGCTGGACGAGATGCGGATGGCGGAGGGAAGCAAGCTGGCGGAGGACATCATCATGCGGAGCCGGCTGATCCGAAGCCTTGCGGGTCGGATCGAAGAGCGGGCTCCCGGGGTGGCGGAGGCCTACACGGAAAAGCTGCGGGCCAGAATAGAGGAACTGGTAAAGGGCAGCGTGGAGCTTCCACAGGAGCGGATCCTTCTGGAAGCCGCCATCTTCGCAGACAAAAGCAGCATCACGGAGGAGCTGGTGCGCCTTTCCAGCCACACATCGCAGCTGGAAAGCATCATCACCAGCAGCAACCAGCCCGACGGGAAAAAGCTGGATTTCCTGGTCCAGGAAATGAACCGGGAAGCCAATACCATAGGCTCCAAGGCCAACGACATGGAAATCACCGGCCTCATGCTGGAGATCAAAAGTGAGATAGAAAAAATACGGGAACAGGTACAGAACATAGAGTAAACGAGAGGGCGGCCCTGCTTTTCAGGCGCAGCGCCCCTTGAAACGGGATTGAAAACGGAGGAACTATGCTGACTTTGGAACGGCTGGAAAAGGCTTTTACAGGGCGGCGGCCCGGTCCGCAGAACGTGCGGAGCCGCTATGCGGTGCTGGCGCCCCTGGTGGAAAAGGAAGGGGGAGAGCTGCAGCTGCTCTTTGAGGTCCGGGCGGACACCCTGGACCGGCAGCCGGGGGAGGTGTGCTTCCCGGGCGGGAGGATAGAGCCGGGCGAGAGCCGGGAGGAATGCGTTCTCCGGGAGACCCGGGAAGAGCTGGGCATTCCGGAAAAGGCGGTCCGCATCATCGGCCCTCTGGACTACATCCAGCACACAGCCAATTTTATGATGTATCCGCTGCTGGGGCTGGTGGAGGCAGAGGCGGCGGCTGCGGTGAAGCCCAATCCGGCGGAGGTGAAAGAAACCTTCCTGGTGCCTCTTTCCTTTTTCGAAAAGACCCCGCCGGAGATCTATCATTATGAGTTGATCCCCAGGCCGGAGGAGAACTTTCCCGACGCCCGACTGGGCTTTCCCGATGGGTATCCCTGGCAGCAGGGCAGGAGAAGCGTTCCCATCTATGAGTATGAAGGCCATGTTATATGGGGTCTGACCGGGCACATCGTCCGCTGGCTGGTGACCTACATGGCCCGGACCGAAAAAAGAAGCGCCGGGCAGCATCAGGTTTCTGAGAGACGTTCAAAGTAGGTCAAATTCTGGAGATAGGCAGGAGCATGAGGACGGTGGGAGCCGGCCATGCGGTTGTAGGCCTTGGCTTTTTCAAGGTCTCCCAATCTGTCGTAGCATACGCAGAGCTGGATGGCCGGGAGAAAGCCGTAGCAATCCTCATGGACAAATGCGCCGCCGGTATCCTGGCGGGGGAGCTCCAGGGCCAGCTGATACCAGAAGATGGCGGCCTGATAATTCTTCTGCTCCATCCACAGAGCGGCGATCTCACAGCAGGTTTCCGCCCGGGGGACGTCATGACGGAAAGACGACGTCAAAGCCTCCATGGCGGCGGCGGGGTCGCCGGTTTCCTTATGACAATAGGAAAGGATCTTACAGGCTTCGATGTTGTTTTCGATCCAGCCTTGGCCTGAGGCAAGGAATTCCTTCAATACCTCTTTCGCCTCGGGATATTTTTTGTGATAGTACAATTCCCGCCCGTAGTAGAACCGATCCCGGGGAGACATGGGGCTCCCTTTTTCCATCTGCGCTTCATATATTTTCAGGTTTCTGTCGCTGTAGCTCTTTTTTACGGAAAGGTGTTTCACTCCGATGTCCGCATATATGGTGCGTCCGGCATGGACGATCACTTCATGGACGCAGCCTTCCCAGGCAAAGGGGATGCTCTTTCGTATCAGGCGCTCGCGGTAATAGGAGAAAATGGGCTTCCCGTCCTCGTCAAAGGCGGTGTGGTAGGGCATCATCACTACGTCGAAATGGTCTGAGGGCTCCTGTTTCATGCGGATCAGGGCAGCCCTGTCGCCTTCGGAAAGAACGTCGTCGGCGTCCAGCCAGAGGATGAAGTCCATGGTGGCTTTGGAAAAGGAAAAATTGCGGGCTTCGGAGAAATTGCCCGTCCAGGGGAAGTGGAAGACCTTGTCGGTATAGCGGGCTGCGATTTCCCGGGTGGCGTCGCTGCTTCCCGTATCGGCAATGACGATCTCGTCCGCCGCATCCCCGACGCTTTCCAGGCACCGGGCCAGAACGGCCTCCTCATCCTTTACGATCATGCACAGGCTGACAGTGAACATGGGCCCCTTCTCCTTCCAAAGTCTATTGCAGAGTATGCGGCGGGGGGCCTTCCTGTGCATTCCGGGCGTATTTATATAATTGCGGGAACACGCCCTTCATCAGCATGTCGCGCAGGAGCCCGGCCAGCTCAGGCGCAGGGATGTCTCTGCCGTTATTGAACCAGCGGCTGATGACGGCAAAGACAGAGGACAGGTAGAAATCCAGGATATAAGTCACTTTTGGATCATCCTCCGGCAACTGGAATATCTCGGTCAGAACGGGGAACATTTCCGCTTTCAGCCGCACGGAAAACTTTGAGATGTTACGGCTGCTCAGAAGCAGCTTTACATATTTGTCCTTTTCCTGATATCTTTGTGTGAAGGCGAGGATGAACTCCTCTTCAAAATCGATGTGCCGGATCACGGTGGTGATGTTCTTCTTGACGTAGCTCAGCGTATCTTCCTCAATAAAATCCAAAATCCCGTATATGTCCCTGAAGTATTGATAAAAGGTGCTTCGGTTATAGCCTGCTTTATCGGCGATTTCCTGAACGGTGATCTTCTCAGATTTCCTGTCTTCGTATAAAGCGCAGAAGGCGTCGACAAACGCGTTTCTGGTGGCCGCAGTGATCTCGGGTTGCTTTCTCATCTGGTTCCTCCTTGATTTCCGCCGCCGCACAATGCCGTAACGCAACACTGCACCGCATGGGGTGCGATCCGTGTCCCTTCAGCGTGGCTATGCAGGCGGCTTTTCCCGGTCTGTTGTTTCCGACAAAACGGCCGGGATTGTCGCTTGATGATCAGGCCGATTTATGTCACACTATAATCATACAACAGTTGTGTGATTATAGCAAGAAAACGATGCCTTTGCTGAAAAGAAAAGGCACTTCCGATAAAAGAAAAGGCTGAGGGGCCTGTGGAGCCAATCGACGTTTATGAAAAGGAAAGGAGGAACGCCCGTGGAACGCTACCGGGAAAACTGGTTCTATTTTGGCGGTGCATATTTTGTCATTCTGGCTTTTGCAATGGGCTTCTGGGGAAGCCATTTCAGCCATATCCAGGTGATTTTGACCTACAGCTTCATGGCGCTGCTGATCCATCAATTTGAAGAATATGCCTTGCCCGGAGGATTCCCCGCCGTTTGGAATATGGCAGTCAATAAAGAGAAGGAACGGCCGGAGAGATTTCCGTTGAATAAGAACAGCAGCTTTATCGTCAATGTAATATTGGCATATCCTTTTTATCTGGTTCCCATCTTCCTGCCAAAGGTCATCTGGCTGGGACTGGCTCAGGTGCTCTTTGGAATGCTGCAGCTCATCGTGCATGGGCTCTTTATAAACGTCAAAATAAAAGGCCTGTATAATCCCGGCCTGGGGGCGGTGGTCTTCCTGCACATCCCTATCGGGATCTATTACATCTGGTATGTTTCTGCAAACGGCCTCGCCGGCCCGTGGGATTATGTCGGAGGCGTCATATGCCTTCTGGCGGCGGCGATATGCATTGTAGGATTGCCCGTAAGGCTGCTGGCGGACAGAGAGTCCCGTTATCCCTTTTCCAAAGACGAGATGGAGCGCTTCCGTGTCCTCGAGAAGCTGAGGCGCAGGGGCCTTTGCGGGTGAAGGGAAGGGCC
>JAUNBO010000168.1 GCA_030527065.1 Bacillota bacterium
ATATGTTTGTCTGGAAAATTCCAGATGAAAACTTTCATGGGATTTCATTTATCTTGTTATGGGCCGGCACGCTGTTTCTCGCTGGCCTGCCCTTAAAAAGTACCCTTCGATCGTTACAATTCAGCGATAAGCCAGACGTAAAAGGCGGTCAGCCCCAAAGAAGCCCTATAATAGTAGCGAACCGCCGCAAGTTGCCGTAAACTGGGGCAAATGTCCTTGTAAACGCAGAGGATTTGCCGTATAATTACTTCGTGACAATTTGCGCAAAGGGGATTGACAAGCGCCATGTGTGCCAACCTTTTATGGGATACCGTTTCCTCAGACAGACAGAATAAGTCTGTCCTTTTCTGTTGTTCAAATACGATCAAAAGCGGGTCCTGCTTATGGAATGCCCATGAGCGGGGGGCGCTTTTCAGCTTGCCCCGCCGCGGCGCAAGCGCGGCAGAGGAGGCGTCACTATGAGCCAGTATCCGCACTTAGACGATATCTATATCTCCGGGCGCCTGCGCCAGCGACTGGAACGAATCGCCGGCTTCCCTGTCACCACAGTGATCGCACCCACCGGCTACGGGAAAACCACGGCGCTCCGCTGGTGGAAAAAGAAGTGCGTCAAGCAGACGCCGGACGCCGTTGTGATAAGCCAGACCATCTCCGCCGACAGCACCACGGACTATTGGAGCGGCCTGTGCAGGGCCCTCCGGGACTACCCGGTTTTGGCAGGGCAGCTCACGGCGCTGGGCTTCCCAAAGAGCCGCGAGGACGTGGCCCTGCTCTCCGAGCTGCTGACCGCCGCACTGTCGGAGACGACCGCGCCTGTCTTTTATATCCTCGATGATATCCACTGCATCACAGACAGCTGGTTCTCACAGTTTCTCTTTCAGCTGACACAGAGCCTGCCGGAGCCTCTGCACATGATCCTGCTCTCCCGCAGCCGCATTTTCGACGAAGCGGACCTCTTTCGCCTGGGCGGGGCAACCCTGCAGATCACCGCAGACGATCTGCGGCTGACCCAGGACGAGATCTGCGGCTACGCCGCCAACTGCGGGCTTTCCCTGGAAAAGACACAGGCCGGGCAGCTTGCCCGTGTTTCCGAAGGGTGGATCGCTCTGATCTACCTGATGTTCTGTTCATTTTTACAACGCCGGGAATGGCGGTTTGAAACGCTGGACATTTTAGAGCTGATGGAACAGGTGGTCTTTTCGCCGCAGCCGGAGCGCCGCAGGCGGTTCCTCAGCGTCAACAGCCTGCCGGACGGCTTCACGCTGGAGCAGGCCGCCGCGCTGTGGCAGGAGGCGGACTGCGCCGGGCTGCTGGATGCGCTGTCCCACGAAAACGCCTTTATTAGCCGGAGCGACAACGGCGTCTACCGTTATCACTATATGCTCCGGCAGGTGGCGATCCGCAGCTTCAAGCGGCTGCCGGAGGCGGAGCAGGCGCAGTATCAGGCAAGGCTTGCCCGGTGGCACATGGGGCAGAAGGAATATGTCCAGGCGGCGCTTTGCTTCGAAGAATGCGGCGATTGGGACGGCATTCTGGAGGCGCTTGCTCTCGACCAGAGCACCAGCTTCGATGCAGAGCGGTTCGGGCTTGTTGTGGGCTGGGCCGCCGCCTGCCCGGAGGAGATCCTGCTGCGCCACCCCGCCGCGCTGGTCGCATTTATGCTGGTATTTTTCTACACCCGCGATATTCCGCAGATGCTGCGTTTTAAGACGCTGTTTGAGCGGAGCATGGAGCAAAACACCACCCTGACCCGGACGGAACGGGAGCAGCTGGAGGGCGAGGTGCAGCTGCGGCTGTCGTTTCTGGCCTTCAACAGCATTTCCGGCATGAGCGTCTATCACCGCAAGATCCGTGCGCTGATGCCCTATACCCGCAATCCGTGGTGTCAGGGTTCGCCCTCCGTCATCATGCTCTACCACAGCGAGTGCGGCAGGCTGGACGCCGAAAACGCAGAGATGGGGGAATGTATGCCCATCTACCACGCAGTATCCAATGAGCACGGCAGCGGCGCGGCGTCCATCATGCAGGGCGAAACCGATCTGATGCGCGGCCGGCTGACCGATGCGGAGATACAATATCATACCGCACGGCAGACGGTGGAGCGCACAAAGGAATACTCCACCATGATCGCCTCTGAGTTTTTGGCGGCGCGGCTGGCCATTTTCAAGGGAGACCCCGACGCCCCCTATACCCATTTGGCCCGGCTGCGGGATACGCTGATGGGGCACCGGCAGTACCGCCAGATCCCCACCGTGGAGCTGGCGCAGGCATGGATCTCCGCCCTGCTGCGGCAAACCGGGGAAATCCCGCCCTGGATCCGGAGCGGCGACGCCAGGCGGATCTATCCCCTTGTGGCTCCCATCTATCAGATCATAGTGGGCCAGGTGCTGCTGGCCAAAGAGGAATGGAGCGCCGTCGTTGCCCGCAAAGGGGAGCTGGCGCCGGCGTGCGAGCGGGCGCGGTTTCTGCTCTGTACCATCTACCTCCGCATCCAGACCGCCGCCGCGCTGGATCAGCTGGGCCGCCGGGCGGCCGCCATGAAGGAACTGACCGCCGCACTGGACCTGGCCATGCCGGACGGGCTTCTGCTGCCCTTTGCGGAAAACGGAGATTTTGTTTCCATCCAGCTGCGGGAATTGCAGAAAAAAGGCGTCTGGCCGGACAGGATCGATGAGATCCTGGCCCTGATAGGGCTGTACCGCAGCGGGAAAAAGGAGATCCTCCGCAAACGCTTCGGCACAAACGAGACCTACGGCCTGACCGGGCGGGAGCTGGAGGTGGCCCGCCTTGCCGCCCAGCGCGGAACGGTAAAGGAGATTGCAAGCGCGCTGCATCTGTCGGAAAACACGGTAAAGACCCATCTGAGACACGTCTATGAGAAGATGAACATCAGCGGCACGAATCAAAATAAGCGTTCAGCGCTGCGGAAGGCGTTAACGGAAAACTAAAAATCACCCGTTTCGGGTGACGCAAAATTTTAAAATCTGCGGTACACTATATAGTATCGTGGATTTTTTATGTGCAAAGGAGGGAAAGCATTGGAAGTAAAGTACCGCGCCGACAAGACCCCATGGGGCCCCATCGCAGAGGTGAAGCCCCTGCCGGACGGCATCCTGCAGGTCACCTTCAACAGCGGGAACATGGCGCAAATCGACATGAAGCCCCGCATGGAGGCGATCCGTTTCCGTCCTTTGAAGATACCGGAGGTATGGAAAAGCGCCGACACCAACGGCGGCTTCGTCCATTGGTATCAGGACGGCTATGAGATCGTGGAGTTCGCCTGGGACGAAGTGATCACCATGCTGGAGGGAAAAAGG
>JAUNBO010000169.1:0-1514 GCA_030527065.1 Bacillota bacterium
TTCTCGCCCCTTTCGGGGAGCCTTTTTTACTTTTATGGCTCCAAGGGTGGGGCTCGAACCCACAACCTATCGGTTAACAGCCGAGTGCTCTACCATTGAGCTACCTTGGAATATTTCCCACGTTTTCCGTGGCTGACCGGTTTTAATCTTAGCATAGCCCCCACCGCCTTGTCAACTGAAAAAAATCAGAAGGTGGCGTCCAAAATATCCTCTTCCGGTACAAAGATGTAGGTCTCCGGAATCTCTCCCACCACCACCACTTCGCTGATGGGAAGCGTCATGTCCACCTGCACCTGATTCTGGGAAAAGGGCACGATCACCCTGGTCTGGCAGGAAACCGTAAGATAGACCCGATACCGCACCTGATTGATGCCCTGCTCCTCAAAGGACGTCTGAAATTCCGCTTTCGCAGAGCCCAGGGACTCGATTTTCAGATTGACGTAAGGAGGCGTTTGCGAAAGGACGGGGCTGCCCAGCAAGGATCCCAGGGGCACCCGCAGGGTCTGCGCTTCCACGGCGGCAAGGCCCGCTTGTACCTCCCGGACGATATCGGTGGAAAAGCTGCTCATGGCGGCGCTGTCGGCCTGTATCAGGGTTACCCGCCCCTCTTCATTCTGCTCCACCGTCAGCATATCCCCCCGGTCCCCCAGCGCCACAAGCTCCCGGCGCACCGCAGCGGTGACCAGCTCCGTGACGATGCTTTTGGCCCGCACTTCCGCCATCGCCTCCATGGAAGGCTTCAGCGCTCTTTCCACAAAAAAAACGCCGTAGACCAGCAGAACGCCCAGGACGATCAAAATCAAAAACCCCTTGCGCTTGCGCACTCTTTGCCTGTGCTCCCGCGATTTCTCCATAGAGCTCCCCCTATCCTCCAGTATATGGCGGGCGGGGAGGATTTGTTCCTGTTTTCCGGCGGGCGCCCGGAAAACTGTTGCCCCGGAAAAGACTTCCCTTTATAATGAAACTACCGCCGGAAACCGGGCGGCGAAGGGAGGCGTCATGTTCAGATACCGCACCATCCTGCAGGAAGCCAGCGCAGAGCAGACCATAGAACGCTCCCGCTTTATCGGCTATATACGGCCCGTTTCTTCCCGCGAGGAGGCGGAGGCTTTTTTCGCAGAGATCCGGCGGCGGCACCGGGACGCCACTCACAACGTGCCTGCCATGGTCCTGGGCGAGCACTTTCAGGTGCAGTGGGCCAGCGACGACGGAGAGCCCCAGGGCACCTCCGGGGCGCCCATCGTGCAGATGCTGGTAAAAGAAGAGATCACCAATGCCGCCCTGGTCGTCACCCGCTATTTCGGCGGGACGAAGCTGGGCACCGGCGGTCTGGTCCGGGCCTACACAGGCACCGCCAGACTGGCCCTGGAAACCGCCGGCCTCTGCCGCATGGAAGAGCAGGAGCTGCTGGAGGTGCGGCTGGATTATTCCTTCTACGGGAAGTTGCAGAACCTGGCGGAGAGCGGCTCCTTCCGTCTGGGGAACGTCCGCTTTGAAGACGCCGTAACGGCAGA
>JAUNBO010000169.1:1614-3300 GCA_030527065.1 Bacillota bacterium
TTTCTTATTCTGCCTCTCCGGTCTTTTTCCGTCTGCCGCTGAGGGCCAGAGCCGCCAGCCCGCTCATGGAAGCCAGGGCTGCCATCAGCCAGCCGATGGCCATATTCCGGTCTCCGGTCTGGGGCACGTTGCCCAGGGGAACTTCCTCTTCCGGAATGACTACGGGCACATCTGCCAGAGGCGTTCCCTCTTCGGGAATGATGATAATCTCTTCCTCTTCCTCTTCCTGGTCGTCATTGTTGCCATTCCCGCCTCTCTCCCGTTCCGGCGGCGGGGTGCTTCCCGCCTCTGTGCGCTGGTAATACAAATCCACAACGTACATCTGATTTTCCTCATCCACACTGATCACATTGCCCTGTCCCGCCGTAAGGCTTATCCCCTTTTCGCTCCCTGCACCTATGGTCAGAGTGCTCAACAGTTCCTGGTACAGGAAGTCTCCGGAAATGGCCGTGCAGCTGCTGCTGTAATCGCCGGGATCTACCTGCAGGTTGATGGGATCGTAGCCGGAGCCTCTTGCCAGGGTCTCCGTCGCTGCGCTGCGGACCTGCCCGTCGATATAAACGGTGTAGTGGCCCCGCACCATGTAGCTGTAGGTGTCGGTCATGGAGACGGCGTAAGTATTCACAATAGCGTAATCTTCATCGTTATAGCTTACCGCAAAGCTGCGGCCATCATACTTGACGTTATTTCCGTCGGTGACGATGTTGCCCTCTGTGTCCAGTTCCCGGACGGTGTAGGCGATCTTGTGACCGTCGCCATCAGCGTCAAACTCGGGCAGGCTTCCGTCGGGATTTCCGTCTTCGTCTGCGCCAAAGGTATGGGACCAGTTGCCGCCAGCGTCGGGAGTTATGACTGCGGTAGCGATGGCCCGCTCATAGTTTCCGTCTGCATAGAGGCCCACGGTGATGCTGTCCGGCAGCTGCACGTTCTCAGGGGCTTCCCACCCCTTTGCGGCTGTCACGGTGG
This sequence comes from Bacillota bacterium, assembly GCA_030527065.1. GTDB lineage: Bacteria > Bacillota > Clostridia > Peptostreptococcales > Anaerovoracaceae > JAEELK01. The sequence goes on from JAUNBO010000169.1 coordinate 2,581, forward strand.
TGGCTCCCGCCTGAATGGTGTTGGTGATGATCATTCCGCTGTGGGTGGTGCTGTAATTGTCCGCCACGTTCACCTCTTCCACGGTGTACACATGCTTATTGATGCGGTCCGCCTTATAGACCGGGAATTCTGCCCCCTCGAAATCATAGGTCCAGGTGCTTCCGTTGTCCGGGTTCGGGGCCGTTACCACTACGTTTTCATACCCATTCATCACTTGCCCATCCTGCAGGAGCTGGACGGTGATGCTGCCGGGCCTTGTACCTGCGGCATTCTGACCGTCTACCCATCTCTTGGTCACTTCCAGCCCGGTGTAGTCCTGCTCCAGCGTATTGAGAATGCTGTAGCTGTCGGTAATGGTCACCACAAAGCTGTTTTCACCGTAGCTAATGGTTTCTCCATTCTGCTTGCCCACCTGGTCCGTTTCGCTTTCCATTTCGCGAACGGTGTAGACGATTGCACTGCGGGTTCCGTTCTCTGCCTTCCACACCGGCAGGTCTTCAAACTTGAAGGTTCCGCCGGAGGTCAGCTGATTTTTCACCCACACACCGTCTGCGAAAAGACCCACATAGATCTCCTGCGCAAGAGAGGCGGGGGTCCAGCTCTTGGAGCCGGTGATTTCCTTGCTGCCCTGGTCAAAGGTGTTGGTCAGGTTGCCTGCTTCGTCATATCCGGTGGTGTAGCCGGTTACGCTGTCAGTGACGCTGTACTGAATTTCCTTAT
>JAUNBO010000170.1 GCA_030527065.1 Bacillota bacterium
CGGTTTTGTGTATAATGGGAGCAGGGTAACGAGAAATCATGTTATCTGAAAGGAAGGAAATCGGATATGCCAAACATTATCGTGACGGAAAGCAGCCGCAGCATACGGGCCCTGGCCCGGCAGGTCCTGGCGGGGAAGTGGCCTCTGGCCTGTCTTGCCACCCTGCTTTATTATGTCCTGCTCCGGCTGCCGGTGTACGTCCTGAATTTTCTTTTTACAGACGGGTTTGGAGTCTGGGGGCTCCACCAGGTCTATAGCGCTGCGACGGATGTGGCCAGCCCTGAAGAATTGGTGGCGGAGCTCAGCGCCGCTTCCTTCATCGGAGACCTCTATCTGCTCATCGTGACGGGGCCCATCACTCTGGGCTACCTGAGCTTCATCTTAGCTGTGTTCAGGCAGAGAGAGGCGTCGCCGGGCATGGTGCTCTACGGCTTTGAGCGCTTCGGAAAGGCCCTGGGCCTTTACATAATGATAAGCATCTTCTGCTTTTTATGGTCTCTGCTGCTGGTGATCCCCGGCATCATCGCCTGGTACAGATACCGCATGGCCTTTTATCTCCTCTGCGACGAGCCGGGGCTGGGGATCCTGGAGGCCATCAACCGGAGCAAGGGCTTGATGAGAGGCAACAAGGCAAAGCTGTTCTGCCTGGATCTTTCCTTCATCGGCTGGTTCCTGCTGGGGGCGATCACCTACGGCCTGGCCAACATCGCCGTATTGCCCTATTATACCTCGGCGGAGGCGGCTTTCTATGAGATGGTCACGGGCCACATGGTCCTGCGCCGCAACGAAGGCGGCTGCGGAGGGGGCGGGACGCCTCCCCGGGAGGAAGGGGACGGAGAGAAGGCCCGGGAGCGGGAGCAGCGCTATCTGAACAGGGGACCGGACCTGGATGGCGGGAAAGAGGAAAAGCCGGAATGGGAGAAATAGAGATGCAGGGATTGGAAAAGAAATATCCTCTTTTGGAGCTGCGGCTGGATAAGCTGAGCCACAATATCCGGGAGACCGTAAAGCGCTGCCAGGCCCGGGGCATTCAGGTGGCGGGAGTGGTGAAGGTGTTCAACGGCATCCCGGAGGCCCTGCGCTTGTACGAGGGCTCCGGCTGCGCTCATATGGCCAGTTCCCGGCTGGAGCATTTTGAAGAGGCTCTGGCGGCAGGGTGCCGGGGGCCCTTTATGGCCATCCGCATCCCCATGCTCTCGGAGCTGCCGGATCTGGTGCGGCTGGCGGATTACAGCCTGCAAAGCGATATGCAGGTGATAGAGGCCACGGAGGCAGAGTGCGCCCGGCAGGGGAAGACCCATAAGGTGATCCTGATGATGGATCTGGGGGACCTGCGGGAGGGCTTCTGGGAGAAAGAGGAGCTGATCCGCGCCGCCGTGAAAATCGAAACTGCCTTCCGGTATGTGAAGCTGGCCGGCGTAGGCACCAACCTGGGCTGTTACGGCTCCATCAAGGCCACTCCGGAGAAAATGAGAGAGCTCACCGCCGTGGCGGAGGCCGTGGAAGCGCAGATCGGCAGGAAGCTGGAAATCGTCTCCGGCGGAGGGACCTCTTCTTTTCCCATGGTGCTGGACGGTACTATGCCTCCCGGCATCAACCATCTGCGGATCGGGGAGGCCATTACCGTGGCTTACGACCTGCCGGTCCTGTACGGCATAGACACGGGTTTTCTCCATCAGGACGCCTTTGTGCTGAAGGCGGAGATCGTGGAGCTGAGGACCAAGGCCAGCTATCCTGTGGGGGAGATCTCTTACGACGCCTTTGGCTGCAAGCCGGAATATACGGACCGGGGCTTCCGCCGGAGAGCGGTGATGGCCGTGGGCAAGGTGGATTTTGCTCTCTGGGACCATCTGCTGCCGGTCCTTCCGGGCATAACGCCCCTGGGAGCCAGCAGCGACCATCTGCTGCTGGATGTGGAGGATTGCCGGGAGGATTTGAAGGTGGGGGACGTTCTGGAATTCCGTCTGCGCTACGGCCCTCTGGCCTATCTGTCCGCCTCCCGGTATGTGCGGGTCTCCTGTATCTAAGAGTTCTGGGGTTCAAAGCCCTGCCGTATCTTTTCGGACACTGTGCGGCGGCGCTTTTCTATGCCCGAAAAATCCATGTTAGGCACATAGAAGGTCTCCAGATGATCGTGCTGGGCTTTGGCTTCTTTCAGACAGCCTACGGCCCGGTCCAGCAGGGCGTCCATCTGGCTGGCGTTGTCCTCTGCCAGCTCCCGGCGGAAGGGGGACAGGGCGGGCTCCAGCAGGGCGTCCAGCTCCAGCAGAGATACCTGGCCGGAAAGGGCCGAGGGGTCGATGGGGTGGGCCTGGTTGGAAGAGAAGAAAGCTACGCCCAGGTCGGGGATCAGAAGATGCTCGGGTTTTTCCTCCGGCTTTATGGCGCAGTAGAAGACTTCCATATCGAAGCCCCGGCAGAGGGCGCTTTCCATGAAGAGCCCCAGGATCTCGCTGCCGTCCATTCCCTTTGGGAGCCGCAGCAGATAGGAGCGCCGGAACCCTGCGGACAGAGTGGGCAGGAAATGAACGACGCCTTCCGGCGTGATGGCGGAGGCGAAGAGCTTCCGGACCTTCCCCCGGTGGGGGCCCAGTTCTCTGTGGGACAGCTCCCGGTTGATGAGGCCCGCCGCCAGCTTGTATAATTCCGCCTTGTTCACGCATTTCCCCCGGAGGCCTTCCAGATTGTTGTACAGCTTTTCGGCGGCGCTCAGGTAGCCGTAGGCGTTTTCGTAAAGGCCGCTGATCTCTTTCTGGCAGGCCATGATCTCTTTTCGGTTCTGCCGTATGCCTTCCTCATTCCAGAAATCCCCCAGGTGGACGATTTCATCCACGGCTCCCGGGTGCAAGGGGTCTATGATGTGGGGGGCGGTGGCGTCCACCACGGCCACCCGTTCCTTCCGCAGCAGGACGCCGTCCAGAGAGTGGGGGTCGGAGGAGCAGTGAAGGAAGTCCACGCAGCGGCCTTCTTCCAGAAATTCTTCTCCCAGCCGGCGCATGAAGGTGGACTTGCCGGTGCCGGGGCCTCCCTTCAGGCAGAAGATGCGCTCTGCATCCTGCTGGCCCAAAATATAGCGGTAATAGGAATAAAATCCCCTGGGCGTATTGTTTCCGGGGAAATAGTGCCGTTCCTGTCCTTTCATGTTCCATCGCCTCCTGACCCTTCATTCTATGCAGAGGCGGCTTGTCAGGTGCACGGCTTATTCGCAGGG
>JAUNBO010000171.1 GCA_030527065.1 Bacillota bacterium
TTAAATTCTTAGCTGGTCCTGCGGAGGCCCGGCAAACCGCCCCCCTGGCGCCCTACGAACAGTAACCCCATTCAACAGCACAGACCCGGCCTTTCCGCTCCCGCCACTACTAAAATCTATCGTGAGAAGATGGTCTGGCCGGCCGCCAGGGTCCGGCGGCTCCGGCCCCGGACCTGCCGCCCCGCAAAAGGCGTGTTCCTTCCTTTGGAAAGGAACTCCTCCGGCCGCACCACATAGCTGCTCTCCACATCCAGCACTGCCAGGTCCGCCGGCATGCCGGGAGCCAGACTGCCCGCCCTTATCCCCAGGATCCGGGCAGGACCCAGGCTCATGCGCTCTATCAGCTGCAGGGGCGTCAGCAATCCCCCCTCCACCAGGGTGGTATAGCTGACGGCAAAGGCGGTTTCCAGCCCCACTATGCCGTTGGCCGCCTCTCCAAAAGCCGCTTCCTTTTCCTCCCGACTGTGGGGGGCGTGGTCCGTGGCGATGGCTTCCAGGGTTCCGTCCTTCAGGGCCGTCAGCAGGGCCTGCCGGTCCGCTTCCGTCCGCAGAGGCGGGTTCATCTTCCAGTTCCCGGGCCAGATCCCCTTTTCCGGCTCTGCCCTGTCCGGAACGTCAGCCCCGGTGAGGGCGAAATGGTGAGGTGCGGCTTCTCCCGTAACGGCCAGACCCTCCACCCTGGCCCGGCGGATCAGCTCCACCCCCGCCGCCGTGCTGACATGGCAGATGTGGAGGCGGCAGCCGCTCTCCCTGGCCAGCAGAATGTCCCTGGCAATGATCAGGACCTCCCCCAGGGCCGTCCCCGGGAGAGACGGGTCCTCTGCGTGAGAAAACACCGGCAGGCCCAGGGCCGCCGCTTCCTTCATCCCCGCCAGCATCAGGGCGGCGGAGGCCACGCTTTTGCCGTCCTCGCTGAGGGCGCAGACGCCTCCGCCCTCAGAAGCCCAGGCCCCCATCCCCCGGATGTCCGCAAGTTCCCGGCCTTCCTGCCCCCTGGTCAGCGCTCCCACCGGCAGCACCCGTACCCCCAGGGCCGCCTCCTTCTCCGCCACCAGCCTTACCGTTTCCGGGCAGTCTATGACAGGCTCCGTATTGGGCATGCAGCACACGGTGGTGAAGCCTCCCCGGGCCGCCGCCCGGCATCCGCTTTCAATGTCCTCTTTATATGTAAAGCCCGGCTCCCGGAAATGCACGTGAAGGTCTATCAGCCCCGGCGTCACCCAGCAGCCGGCGGCGTCTGTCACCCGGACCTCCGGATGCGCAGAAGCTGCGGCCGCCGACCCGTCCGTCCCGGCCCAGTCCGGCCTGTTCCCCCAGACCCGGCCTGCCGCTTCCAGCCCCGCAACGACGCCCCCCTCTATCCAGAGCGTCCCCGGCCCGTCTATCCCCAGGGAAGGGTCAACGATTCGGCCATTGCTGACGCATGATCTCATTCTGATACTCTCCCTTCATGCAGACCAGATCGTCGCAGTATTCGCAGCGGTATTCCCGCTTCTCCCGGTCCACCAGATGAAAAACGTGAGGGGCTCCGGCCTCTACCGAGGTGACGCAGCGGGGGTTCTTGCAGCGGATCACGTTCACCACCTTTTCCGGCAGCTGCAGGTGGATCTTTTTCGTAATGACCCCGTTCTCAATGATGTTCACCGTGGCTCCGGGGTCTATGAGCCCCAGCACCGCCATATCCACGTCCACCACGTTCTGTATCTTCACGATGTCCTTCCGGCCATGCTTCCTGCTGGTGGCGTTCATGATGAAGGCCACCGTGTCCTGGCTCCTGTCGATGTCCAGATATTCTATCACCTTGGACCCCAGTCCCGCCGTGATGTGATCTATCACTATGCCGTTCTCAATGCTGTTTACCAACATGCTTGTTTCCTCCTTTTCTTTCTGCAGCCGCTCCGGGGGCAGCTTTCGCCCGGACAGCCCTTACAGCCGGCCCGCCTCCACTCCCTTCAGGGCCGTCAGCAGGGCCATCCGCACATACATCCCGTACTTTGCCTGCTTGAAATACAGGGCCCGGGGATCCCGGTCCACCTCCGGCGAGATCTCGTTCACCCGGGGCAGGGGGTGGAGCACCATGGCGTTCTTCCCCGCCAGCTTCATCTTTGCCCCGTTCAGGATGTAGCGGTCCTTCAGGCGGATGTAGTCCTCCTCGTTGAAAAAACGCTCCCGCTGTACTCTTGTCATATACAGGATGTCCAGCTCCGGCAGGGCCTCCTGCAGGGATTCCGTCTCCCGGTAGGAAAGCTTTCCTTTTTCCAGGACCTCCTGCCGCACATAATCCGGGACCCGCAGCTCCTCCGGAGAGATCAGCACAAAGCGCACGCCCCGGTATCTGGCCAGGGCCTTCACCAGAGAATGGACCGTCCGGCCGAACTTCAGGTCTCCGCAGAGGCCTATGGTGAAATCCTCCGTCCTGCCCAGCTCCCGGCGTATGGTCAGCAGGTCTGTCAGGGTCTGGGTGGGATGCTGGTGCCCTCCGTCGCCGGCGTTGATCACCGGTATGTCTGCGCTGAAGGCCGCCACCCGGGGCGCTCCCTCTTTGGGATGACGCATGACCGCAATGTCCGCATAGCAGGCCACGGTCCGTATGGTATCCGCAATGCTCTCGCCTTTTGAAACGGAACTGGAGCCGGGCTCCGAAAAGCCTATGAACTGCCCTCCCAGCCGCAGCATGGCCGCCTCAAAGCTGAAGCGGGTCCTGGTGCTGGGCTCGTAAAACAGGGTGGCCAGGAGCCGTCCCCGGCATGCGTCTCCAAACGCTCCGGGATTTTCAATGATCCTGTCCGCCAGGCAAAAAAGCGCCTCCGTTTCCTCCTTGCTGAAGTCCATGGGCTCCAGCAAGCTCCGTCCTTTCAGTGCCGCCAGTGTTTCTGTCATGTTTTCCTCTCCTTTCGCTTCTGCCTGCCCCGGCCCGCCGCCGGTGCCCGGCAGGCCGTAAAAAAAATCTTCCCGGGAAGGGAAGATCATCTTGTATTTCCTGAAAAAAGAAAGCATGGGCGAAAGGCGGGAAACGAAACGGGGAACAGACAGCCGGGCCCTTTCAGCCTGTTTCTCCTGTCCATGGCTCCCATATCTCTTTCTCCTTTCCTGCCGCCTGCTCAAATTATCGGTATAATATCACGAAGGAGCCCGGCGGTCAATCCCTTTTTTCATTTTTTTCGATGCGGAAATACGCCA
>JAUNBO010000172.1 GCA_030527065.1 Bacillota bacterium
TCGCTCCACTTGCTCAGTCGTAGATGGATTCCACTTCCCAGCTGCGGAAGGCGCCGCTGTAAGCGTCGATTTCGAATTCATATTCCATGTTGTTATAAACGATCGTACCTTCGTATTCCATGCGGCCGTCGTCATAATCCGCTTTGAATTCCACGATGTTGGACGCCGTGGCGCCGGGGACCTGGGCCAGCGCCAGCTCCTTGGCCCGGGCTTCGGTGATGGTGGTGGCAGAGCTGCTGTCTGCGGCCGGGGCCGAATAGTACTCTGCGTCATAATCGAAGCTCAGGACGTCGCCGGTGTAGGGGTCGATCTCGTAGTCATACTCTTTGTAGTCTGCGGTGTAAAACTCCACGTCGTAGGTCTGGCGGCCGTCGTCATAATCCAGCTTGCTCTTTACAAAGGTGACGTCGGCGGTGGTAAGGCCGGCATGGGCCAGGGCTTTGGCTTTGGCGTCTTCCGCAGTGATCATACTGCTGCTGGTACTTGTGCTCGTGCCCGTATTGGTGGTACCGGTAGACGATGAGGTCTGGGTGGAAACCACCGTGGGCTGGGAGAACTGGGCGGCGCTGCCGGTGGTCTGGCCGCTCTCTGCAACCGTGGGGGTCTGCGCTGCGATGACCACGCCGGTGAGGGCGTCGATGTCGTAGTGGTATTCCTGTCCCGATGCGACCAGGTCCACTGTGTAATAATCCAGTCCGTCCCGGCTGCTCAGGTCCACGGCGGAGGACTCTATCTGGGTCTCGGGGATCCCGACGGCCTCCATGGCCAGGACCTTGGCCTGCTCTGCGCCGATGTATGACATCTGGGCCTCCTGCTGCTGGCAGCCGGCAAACAGCAGGACAGCCAGCATTAAAGTAAACATTACGCTGATCCGTTTCATTTTTTGTATCTCCTTTCGGTTTTCATCTTTCTGAGACAATCTTACCCGGCAAACATGAAATTTACATGAAATGAGATAAAAAAATTTTTTAAAGGATGTCCTACTCGCCGGAAGGGAGATGCAAAGTGAAGGTGCTGCCCTGGCCCGGTGCGCTTTCCAGCGTCATATGGCCGCCATGGACCCGGGCGATCTGGCGCACGATGGACAGCCCCAGCCCGGCCCCGCCTTCCTCGTCGCTGCGGGAGGGGTCCACCTGATAAAACCGCTGCCACACCTTTTCCTGCTGCTCCGGAGAAATGCCGGCGCCGTCGTCCCGGACAGAAAGCAGGATCTCCCCGTCCCGGCGGCACAAAGACAGCCACACATGGCCCTGGGGAGTTCCGTATTTGAACGCATTTTCCACCAGGTTCAGAAGGAGCCGTGAGAAGAGCCCGGAGTCCACGCGGGCGTGAAGTTCCTCCGGCAGGTCCAGAAGGAGAGAGGGCGGTCCCCAGTTCTGTTCCCGGCAAACGGAACGGATCAGCTCGCTGAGGTCGGTATCTTCCAGGCGGGCCGGCTCCGTCCCCTGCTCCAGCCGGGTCATATTCAAAAGCTGAGAGATCAGCCGGGACATCTTAGTGGCCTGCCGGTGGATCATGGAGATGGTCTCCTGGCGCTGCTCCGGCGTTTCGTCGTATTTCTCCGCATATTCGCAGGCCCCCTTGATGATGGAGACCGGAGTGCGCAGCTCATGGGAGGCGTCGGCGGTGAATTGCTTCTCCGCTTCAAAGGAGCGTTCCAGGCGTTCAAAAAGCTTGTCGAAGGTGTCGGCCAGGCGGGAAAACTCGTCCCGGCCGGGGGGCAGGGCGATGCGCCGGGTGAGGTCGCTGGCCTCGTTGATGGCCGAAGCGGTGGCGGTGATGCTGTTGAGGGGCCGGAAGGCCCGTCGGGCGATCCAGTAACTGCCGAAGGCGGCCAGGGCCATGAAAAGAGGCAGGGCCGCCAGGGCCACCAGCAGAAGATTGTGAGAGGTCTGCCTGTATTCCGGCGCTTCCAGCAGGCTGCGGAGCCAAAAGCCCTGCTCCCAGCTTACGGGGACCCAGAAGTCCAGGATGAGATACCGGGAATCTCCGGAGGGAACGGTCCGGATGGTCCCGCTTTCAAAGGGCTCCTCGGCGGTAAAGCCAACGGGGATCTGCCCGGCCAGGAGGGATTCGCTCTGGCTGTAGATCAGGGTGGATACGCCGTTCTGATAAAAGAGGAAGCCCTCCCCCAGCTCCAGATTTCCGTCCGTTATGCTGATCAGGGGCAGGTTGCTCCTTGCCGTGTCGGAAAGCTGCGTCATGGCGGTCCGGGTGGTAACGGTGCTGCTGATGGAAAGCATAAAGACCAGAAGCAGCAGGGCCAGCAGGACCATCAGCAGGGTGAGCCAGACGGCGATCCTGGTTTTGACAGAAAAATATCTCATGCGTCCTCCCCGTCTCCTTCCGCTTTCAGCACCCATCCCACGCCCCGAAGGGTGTGAAGGAGCTTTACAGCATGGCCGCTGTCGATTTTTTTTCTCAGGCGGCTGATATATACGTCCACGTTGTTGGAGCTGCCGGAATATTCATAGTTCCATATCTGGTTTTCCAGCTGTTCCCGGGAAAGCACGATGCCCTGGTTGCGTATCATATATTCCAGAATGGAGAATTCCTTGGGGAGAAGAGGGATCTCCACGCCGCCCCGCACCGCCGTCCGGCGTTCAATGTCCACCGTCAGGTCCGCCAGGGAGAAGCGGTTGCTGCGGTTGCCTGCCCGCTTCCGGGTCATGGCCCGGATCCGGGCCAGCAGTTCTTCAAAATCGAAGGGCTTTATCATGTAATCGTCGGCGCCCAGGTTCAGTCCTTTCACCCGGTCCGCCACGGCGTCCCGGGCGGTGAGGAACAGCACCGGCGTATCCACGCCCTTGTCCCGCAGCTGCCGGAGCAGCTGGTATCCGTCCAGCCTGGGCATCATCACATCCAGCACTATGGCGTCGTACTCCGCACCCAGCAGAAAGACCAGGGCTTCTTCGCCGTTATAGCACCCGTCCACGCTGTAGCCGGCCCTGGTAAGGGTCTTCACGATCAGGCGGTTCATATCCCGGGCGTCTTCTACTACCAAAATTCTCATATCCGTTCACCATCCTGCCAGGATTATAACCTTTCCGGCGGCAGGCGTCAACTGCTGCGGGCAGCCCGGTGTGCGGGCAGCCCGGCCCAGCCCGGTGTTACTTTTCGCGGGGCGCCAGGGGGACGGTTTGCCGGACTGTCCTCGTCCCAGAGAATTTTACGG
>JAUNBO010000015.1:0-9580 GCA_030527065.1 Bacillota bacterium
TATACACAACTCGTGACCGAAGACCAAACCGGCGGGAAACGAATCGCAGCCAGGGACAAGGAAGACGGGCCACGGTTCCAGACCAAAGACAAACACGACGGTATACAAAGCAGAAAAGAGGCAAGAAAGGCGATACTCAAATCGCGGCAAAAAGACAGGAAAGGCGGGCCGACATGAAAAAAGGGATGCAGTTTATCCGGGAGTATTCCATACCTTTAATCGCAGGAGTCGTTATCGCAGTAATCTGGGCCAATCTGTGGCCGGAAGGATACCATCATTTCGTACATACGCCGCTGTTCGGCAGCGAAGACATCAACTTCCATTTCTTGATCAGTGACATTTTCATGGTCTTTTTCTTCGGGACGGCAGGGGTGGAAATCGTCAACAGCCTCGCGCCCGGAGGACCTTTGAACCCTATAAAAAAAGCGGTGGTGCCCCTGATGGCCACCGCCGGCGGTGTTTTAGGACCCGTAGTGGTGTTTTTTGTCCTCAACGCCGTCATGGGCGCCCCGGAGTTTGCCAACGGCTGGGGCATCCCCACCGCCACGGACATCGCCCTTGCCTGGCTGGTGGCGCGGCTGATTTTCGGCAAAGGTCACCCCGCCGTCAGCTTTTTGCTGCTGCTGGCAGTGGCGGACGACGCCGTGGGCCTGTTCATCATCGCCATTTTCTACCCGGACCCCACCAGGCCCGTAGAGCCGGTCTACTTGCTGCTGGTGCTTCTGGCCGTGGTCATCGCTTATTTCTTCGGCCGTTTTCGGGTGAAAAGCTTCTGGTGGTACGTTCTGATTCCGGGGGTCATCGCCTGGTTCGGCATGCATACGGCGGGGCTGCACCCGGCCCTGGCCCTGGTGTTTATCGTTCCCTTCATGCCCAGGGACGTGCCGGATACGGAGGCGGAGACCAGGCAGGCCACCCTCATTGAATTTGAAGACCGCATAGGCCCCTTTGTGGATTACGGCCTCATCTGCTTCGGCATTTCCAGCGCCGGAGTGGAGTTTGCCGAGATGAGCAGCCTGACCTGGATCATTTTCCTGGCTCTGGTCGTGGGGAAAACTTTCGGCGTCACTCTTTTCTCTTACCTTGCCACGCTTCTCAGTTTCCATCTGCCGGACAACATGCACCTGAAAGAAGTGATTTTGGCAGGATGTATTGCAGGAATGGGCTTGACAGTGGCCCTGTTTGTGGCGGATAATGCTTATACAGACCTGGCCATCACGGGGGCTGCGAAAATGGGCGCCCTCCTGACGGCCTCGGTGGCCCTTTTGGCCTATCTGTTGTCCAAACTGTTCAGGATCCAAAAAATCGATTAGGGAAGAGGAAGGGAGAAGTAAAAAAATGTTGTTCAGCAAAAAGCGGTCCGACAGGGAAAAGCCGGAAAAAATCAGGAACAACAAAGCGGAAAGGAAGGCTTTTGCCGCCCAGCTGCACTTTTACAAGGTGGTGTTCCACCACAAAAACGGATTGGTGACGAAGCTTCAGCCGGCAAAAAGCTACCGGGAAGCCTCCAAAAACTTTACACTGCATAAGGTGTTTTTAGTAGACGCATCCAACATTTCCCAAGATGGAGAATTGACAGTGATGCGCAAGATTGCTGCGGATTTTTATGACAAGAGAGGGACCAACGTGGCCATCCTTGGCTTCAAAGGAGATCTGCCGGCCTGGGTCTACGACAGCATCGGAGACGATCTGTATTTTGTCCGGCGGTAAAGCGGGGATTTCAGGAACTTTCAGAACGAAAGAAAAAACGCAGGGCTGTGTTTGTGAGCTCTGCGTTGTTTTTTGACGGGAAGGGGGCCGGCCGCAGCGGGCGGGGAAAATGCGGCGGAAGGCCCGGTTCAATGGGAGGCTCCTACCGGGAGGGAAGGTAGACTTTGGGCAGCCGCTGGCCGAACCCGCAGACGACCTCATAATTGATGGTGCCGGAGAGTGCGGCGATTTCGTCGGCCAGGATCTCCTTGCCCCCCTGGCGGCCCATCAGCACTGCCTCGTCCCCCTCTGTCACGCCGGGAACGTCCGTCACGTCTATCATGAACTGATCCATACAGACGTTGCCCACCACCGGGGCGAACTGCCCCCGGATCAGGACCCGGCCCCGGTTGGAAAGCAGCCGGGGATAACCGTCGGCGTAGCCCAGAGGCAGGGTGGCGATGAGGCTTTCCCGCCGGGTGGTGAAGGTCCGTCCATAGCTGACGGAGGTCCCGGCAGGGACGCTCTTCACCTGGACCACGCCGGCTTTTACGGACATGACGGGCCGCAGGGGAAAGGCCTTCCGGTCCATCTGACCGGAGGGGTAGCAGCCGTAGAGGATGATGCCCGGCCGCACGGCGTCATACCAGGAAACGGGAAGTTCCATGATGGCGGCGCTGTTGGCCAGGATACGCTGAGGCGCCCGGACGCCGGCCTCTTCTGCGCTGTCGCAAAACTCCCGGAAACGGGCGGTCTGTTCCAGGGCATAGGCTTTGTCCGCTTCGTCGGCGGTGGCAAAATGGGAGAACAGGCCCGCCACCCGCAGGTTGGGAAGGGCGGCCAGGGCGGCCATTTCTTCTGGAAAATCCTCTCCCGGAAGGAAGCCGATGCGGCCCATGCCCGTGTCCACGGCGATCAGGACGCTTACGGTTTTCTCCCATTTCACCGCTGCCCGGGAAATGGCCGTTGCATTGGACAGGGAGGCCGTCACCGGCATGATCCCGTATTCCACGATGGTTTCCGCATAGAGGGGAGGGGTGAGGCCCAGCATAATGATGGGACAGGCGAAGCCGGCCTTCCGCAGGGCGACGGCCTCGCCAAGGGTGGCCACGGCCAGAGAGGAAACGCCGTTTTCCATCAGCACCCGGGACACCTCCACGCTGCCATGGCCGTAAGCATCGGCCTTCACCACGCCGATGATGCTTCGGTCCCCCACTTTTTTCTTGATTTGCTCCGTGTTATAGACCAGGTTGTCCAGGTCGATCTCCGCCCAGGCGGGGCGTAAAGCTTCTTTCCACATTTTGATATCCTTTCGCGGCGGTGGCCGTGAGCTTGCCCGGCCACCCCTTCGTACACATACATTTTATTAAATTGCGGCAGGAAAGGCAAGAAGTATCAGCGGAGAGTGTGATATAATAATGTTGCTCGTTGCTTTTCAAGGGACCGTCCCCCTGGCGCCCTTGAATAGCAACTGCTCAAGATCTGAAAACGGCGTTGTTGCGATCTCCCCGCAGACCGCCGGTGGAAAGGAAAAAGAAAAAGATGCGATATATGGACATTCCCGTAAGCCGCAGGTGCAACCTTCGTTGCCAGTATTGCCTCACCGGAAGAGGGGAAGGCTCCAATGGAGCCTTGACGGAGCCCGGGGCGGCGGCTCTGGAGGAACGGGTCCGAAGGGCTGTGGAAAGCGGCGTTTCGGCCTTTCGTCTCACCGGCGGCGAACCTCTGCTCCGGGAGGACATTGTGGAACTGGTAAGCACTCTGGCCCGGATCCCCGGCGTGGAGGAGCTCCATCTCACCACCAACGGCGTCCTGCTGGGGCAATATGCCTGGGAGCTGAAAAAAGCGGGATTGACCGGGCTCTCCGTCCACGTGGATACCCTGGACCGGGAGACCTATGCCGGGCTGACGGGCGGGGGAGACCTGGATATGGTGGCCGACGGCCTGGCGGCGGCGGAGACCGCAGGCTTTGGGCCACTGCGCCTCAGCGTGGCGCTGACGGAAGGACTGAATGAAGAGGACCTGCTCACCTTTGTGCAGCTGACATTGAACGAAGAGATAGAGATATGCCTCTCGGAAGAGCTCCTCTCCTGCGGAGAAAAGGAAAAGGGCTGGCCCTTCCTTTCTTCGGAAGAGATAAGGAGCCGGCTGCCCGGGGCGGCGGAGGAAGGGCCGGGCGCAGACGACGGTCCTGTCTGCCTGCGGTATCCGGGAGCGCCGGGACGCATCCGGCTGGCGGGGCGCCGGGGCTGCGGGGAGGAGAAAGAAGAGAAGGGAGGGGACGTCTTATGAGCGGAGGGAATGCGGCGGTGAGAGAGCGGCTGGCCGCCCTGAGAGAGAGCATGGGCCGGCAGGGCGTGACGGCCTGTCTCTTCCCCACATCGGACTATCACGATTCCGAATATATCGGAGAGCATTTCAAGCTGCGGGAATGGTTTTCGGGATTCACCGGCTCTGCGGGGACCCTGGTGGTCCTTCAGGGAGAGGCGGGCCTCTGGACCGACGGCCGGTATTTTCTTCAGGCGGCCCGGGAGCTGGAGGGCAGCGACGTCCGCCTGTACCCCATGGACGAGCCCGGAGTCCCGTCGGTGGAGGCCTTTTTGGCGGATCGGCTGGGGCCGGGGGACTGCCTGGCTTTTGACGGGAAGCTGATAGGCGCCGCCTATGGGGAGAAACTGACGGAGACCCTGGAGGCCCGGGGTGTTTCCGTTCGCTGGGACGGGGACCCGGCGGAGGGCCTTTGGCCTGAGCGGCCTCCTCTGTCCTGCCGGCCCGCCTGGCTCCTGGACCTTGCTTACGCAGGAAGGACCGCCGGGGAAAAGCTGGCGGAGCTGCGGCGGACCATGACCCGGGAAGGGGCGGAGGTCCATCTCCTTACCACCTTGGACGATGTCGCCTGGCTTTTCAATCTGCGGGGGGACGATGTGGAATACAACCCCGTGGTTTTGGCTTATGCCGCCATTACAGAAAAGGAAGCCCTGCTTTTCCTCAACGAAGCTGTCCTGAGCCCTGCCGTCCGCAGCGGTCTGGAAAAGGACGGCGTAAGCTTTCGCCCCTATCAGGACGTCTATGCCTATGCCGCCGGCCTGGCTCCGGGAACGGCGGTCCTGGCGGATAAAAGAAAGCTGAATCTGGCTCTGTTTTATGCCCTGAAGGAAAAGAAGGTCATAGACAGGCCCAATCCGGAGATCCTGGCCAAAGCGGTGAAGAATGCGACAGAGCAGAGAAATCTCATGGAGGCTCACATAAAGGACGGCGTGGCCTTTACCAGATTCATGTATTGGCTGAAAAACACTGTTGGGCGGGAACCCGTGACTGAATACAGCGCCGCCGGATATATGGACGGCTGCCGCCGGGAACAGCGGGGCTTCCTGGGGCCCAGCTTCTGCACCATCAGCGGCTACGGGGAAAACGGCGCCGTGGTCCACTATTCTCCTTCGCCGGAAAGCAGCAAGCCGCTGGAGCCAAAGGGGCTGTTGCTGATAGATTCAGGAGGGCACTATTACGAGGGGACCACGGATATGACCAGGACCATCGCCCTGGGGCCTCTCTCGGTGCAGGAGAAAAAGGATTTTGCCCTGGTGCTGCGCGCCATGCTCGCCCTGGCGGACATATGGTTCCCGGAGGGCTGCTCCGGCCTGCAGCTGGACGTCCTGGCCCGGGCGCCGTTCTGGAAGCAGGGCCTGAATTACCGTCATGGCACGGGCCATGGGGTGGGATATCTGCTGAACGTCCACGAAGGCCCCAACGGCTTTCGCTATCAGCCCCGGCAGGGGGAAGAGCCCTGGGTCTTTGTCCCGGGGATGGTCACCAGCGACGAACCCGGCGTCTACCGGGAGGGCAGCCATGGCGTCCGGCTGGAAAACCTGCTGCTCTGCGTGGAAAAAGAGCGCAACGAGTTCGGGCGCTTTCTGGGCTTCGTGCCTCTGACCCTGGCGCCCATAGACCTGGACGCCGTGGACCCGGCTTTTCTGGAGCCGGAGGACATTAACCGCCTGGACCGCTATCACCGGCTGGTCTTTGAACAGCTTTCGCCCCTGCTCACAGCGGAGGAAAGGGCCTGGCTGAAGGAATATACCCGGCCGGTGGGGTAGGATTTTCGCCCGGCGGCCGGCACGGCCCGGGTTCTGGGCTTTGGCGGCCGGGCCGGGGCGGGGCTGCCTTTTACTTCTTCAGCCAGCGGACGTCGCCGGACTCGTTGTCGTAGCCCGGGTGGTTATCGAAGCGCACCACACCTACCTGGAGCTTCCCTTCCACCGCCTCGGTGACACGGGCGTGGCCCATGGTGCCGAAGCCGCCGCAGAGCTCTATCATAAGGACGCCCTCCTCCGCCAGCTTCCGGGCCTCGGCGCAGGCCATATCGTAGCTGCCGACGCCCACGATGATCATTTCGCCGGCGCCCAGGTCCATCACCATGCGCCGGGGCTCTGTGATGGAAGCGTTGATAAACAGAAAACAAACCTTACGTTTCATAAAAAGCACCTCCTGTTTCAGAAAACTATTTTGATCGATGCACACATTCTATGTGCCGGCGGCGGGAGCCGCAAAGCCGGGACTGTTGGGAGATGGTTCCGCCTGCGGCCGTTCTCTATATATATTACATCGAAAACAGGGGGAATGGGAAATATTCTTTTGCGATTGTGATTTTTGTGGAAATGTTACTATTTAAGGGGCGCCAGGGGGACGGTTTGCCGGTCTGTCCTCGTCCCAGAGAATTTTACGGCTCAACTCACAGAGTTTGGGTTCGAAAATGCCGTGAAAATTTTGAATACTTCGATTCCAATCTTGATTCTTTCAGGCAATGATGATATCATAAGTGGTGTATGATTCTAAAGTGACCGCCCATCCGGCGGGAACAGAGAAAAGAACGGAGGAAAACCATGAAAATTCTCATTATCGGTGTCGGCGGTGTAGGACAATCTGTCGCCATGATCATCAAAAGAGCAGGCGCAGAGGGTCAGTGGGCAGAAAAGGTCGTTTTGTCCGACTACAACCTGGCCAGAGCGGAAGCGGTGGCAAAGCTGGTGGACGACCCCAGATTTGTACCGGAAAAAATCAACGCCAAAGACCCGGCGAGCATCAAGGCCGTGGTCGAGAAGCACGGGATCACGTGGATCATGAATGCAGTAGAGCCCTCCTTCAATCCTTATATTTTCGATACGGCGCTGGAATGCGGCGTCGGCTATCTGGATTGCGCCATGACCCTGGGCGAGGCCCATCCGGAGAAGCCCTTCGAGCTGGTCAACGTAAAGCTGGGAGACGCTCAGTTTGCGCAGTTCGATAAATGGAAGGAAAAGGGCTGCCTGGCCCTGGTAGGCTCCGGCGTAGAGCCCGGCATGGCCGACGTATTCGCCAAGTTTGCGGAGAAGTATCTTTTCGATGAGATCGACGAAGTCAATGTCCGGGACGGCGACAGCTATCACTTCCCCGAGGGAGTGGAAGGCGGCGCCTTTGGGTTCTCCGTCTGGACCACCATTGAAGAGTGCCTGAATCCTCCGGTGATCTACGAGAAGGCCCGGAAGAACGAGCCCGGCAAGGGCTGGTTCTGCACCGAGAATTTCTCCGAGCCGGAAATCTTCGATTTCCCCGGCGGCATCGGCCCCGTGGAGGTCATCAACGTGGAGCACGAAGAAGTCTTGCTGGTACCCAGAGAGATCGACTGCAACCGGGTCACCTTCAAGTACGGCGTCCCCAGGGAGCTGCGGCAGCTGCTGCTGAACCTGAGGGAAGTGGGCATGGACGAAGCCAAGAAGACCATTAAGGTGGGAGATTCCGAGATCGCCCCCAGAGATTTCCTGGTGAAGGTCATTCCCAGCCCCCTGGACACCGCCGCCCAGATGCTGGGCAAAGGCTGCGCAGGCACCTGGGTCACAGGCAAGAAGGACGGCCTTACCCGTTCCGTCTATCTCTATCAGATCGCAGATAACCAGGAATGCGTGAAGAAGTACGGCACCAACTCCGTGGTGGCCCAGACCGCCGTGGTTCCCGTCATCATGATGGAACTGGTGGCCAAGGGCATCTGGAAGGGCGCCGGCGTTTTCGGACCCGAATCCTTCGATCCGGATCCGGTGATGGAGAGACTGGCCAAGTACGAGTTCCCCGCCGCCATGGAGGAAAAGAACTCCGAATATGCTACCAAGCTCCAGCAGGAAGCTTTGCTGAAGATCATGAAATAGGGCGGATTTTCTGAAAGAGAATGAAAGGCCCCGCGCCGGCTGCGGTTCGCCGCAGCGCCGGTCCGGGGTCTTTTCTTGCTTTGCCGGCGGACTTATGGTAGAATGGGACGGAAAAAGAAGGAGCGAGGCATGGCATATAAGGTAAAGCTGGATGTCTTTGAGGGACCCTTTGATCTTCTGGTCTATCTCATAGAAAACGCCGAGATGAGCGTCTACGACATCCGCATCTCCCAGATCACAAACCAATATTTGGACTACGTGGAGCGCCTGCGGCAGACAGATCCCGGGCTGGGCGGCGAATTCATGGTGCTGGCGGCTACCCTCATCGAGATCAAATCCAAAATGCTCCTGCCCCGGATTCAAACGGAAGGCGGCGGCGCGGAGGAGGACCCCCGGAAGGAGCTGGTCCAGAAGCTGCTGGAATACAAGCGCTTCAAAAAAGCCGCAGCCCTTCTGGAAGAGCGGGAAGAGGCCATGCGGCAGGTGTTCACCAAGCCCCGGGAGGACCTTTCCGTTTACGAGAAAGAGCCGGATTATTACCTCAATCTGGAGCTGGGCCGCTTTGTCAAGGCCTTCAACGATTTCCTCCGCAAGAAAAAGACCCTGGAAGACGTACATAAACATTACGACCGGGTGGAGCGTCAGAGAATGACGGTGGAGACCCGCATAGAGCAGCTGAAGTCCCTGTTCCGCAGAAAGAAAAGATTGAAATTCCGGGAGCTGCTGGAAGGGGAGACCAGCCGCTATAACCTGGTGCTGACCTTTCTTTCCCTGCTGGAGCTGATGAAGGAAAAGTCGGTGAGAGTGCGGCAGAATGCGGCTTTCGGTGAGATCACCCTGACGGTGCGGGACGCCGGAGAGAAAAAAGGAGCGTAAAAGGAAGCATGAAGAAGGAGACCATAAAATCTGCTTTTGAGTCTATGCTGTTCGTCTGGGGAGACCCGCTGGAAGCCAGGCTGGCGGCGGAAGTCTTCGATATAGACGTCAAACTGGCCTGCGAATATTTCCGGGAGCTTCAGGCGGAATACGAGCAGCAGGGGCGGGGCATCATGATACAGGAAGCGGACAAGAGCTTTCAGCTCTGCACCCGTCCCGAAAACAGTGAATTTGTGGAGCGGCTCTGCACGCCCGTGAAGGAAAAGCGCCTGAGCCAGTCCGCCATGGAAGTGCTGGCCATTGTGGCATACAAGCAGCCGGTGACCAAGGGGGAGATAGAAAGCATCCGGGGCATCAAGTGCGACCGGGTCATAGAAGGTCTGGCGAAAAAGGGCTTGATAGAGGAGGTGGGCCGAAGCAGCGGCATAGGCCGCCCCATTCTCTACGGCACCACAAAGGTCTTTTTGAAAAATTTCGGCTTCCGGACCCTTCGGGAGCTGCCGGACATTGAGGACATAGACAGCGTGATCCGGGCGGAAGAGGGAGAGGAAGATTCTCCGGATTTCCAGCAGATCGCCATTCAGTTTGAAGGGGAAGAGGGGACGGCGGAGACGCCGGAGTAAGGGCTCTTGCCGCCGGCGGCGGGGCGCCCCTGTCACCGTTTTGACATTAATTCTCGTGCCCTGCCCCGGCGGGGCTTTTCGGCTTTTGAAGGGGCCTTGCGGGTTTTGGCCCATGAAGAAAGTTTTCGTTTCCCGGCCCGGCTCCTCCGTATTTTCCACTCCAAGGGAATTGATGGAAGTATGTATATCGCCTTTTCTTCGAGAAAAACTAATCCT
>JAUNBO010000015.1:9680-10910 GCA_030527065.1 Bacillota bacterium
CAAGGGAATTGATGGAAGTATGTATATCGCCTTTTCTTCGAGAAAAACTAATCCTGAGGAAAGGTGATTTTTTATGAGGAAAAGCTTTAAAAAAGGAAAAGAAAAAGCCCTGGCCCTGGCCCTGGGGCTGCTCCTGGTTCTGGGGACTGCGCCGGCGGCGGATGTCTTTGGTGGCGGCGTCTGGGCTGCGGGAGAAGAGGGGGCGTTGTCTCCCCCGGAGGTCTCCGCCCGGACGGCGGTGGTGATAGAGCTGAACACCGGGGCGGTGCTCTATGAAAAGAACATGGATGAAAAGGTCTATCCCGCCAGCACCACCAAGATTTTAACGGGCCTTTTAGCGGTGGAGAGCGGGGATCTGCAGCGGCAGGTGAAGGTTTCCTCCAACGCCGCCGGGAAGGAGGGCTCTTCCATCTATCTGGCCGCCGGAGAGCTGCTGTCCATGGAGGATCTTCTCTACGGTCTGATGCTGCGCTCCGGCAACGACGCCGCCGTGGCCATAGCCGAGGGCGTGGACGGCACGGTGGAAGCCTTTGTGGAGAGCATGAACCGCCGGGCCCTGGAGCTGGGGGCGGAGAACACCCATTTTGTCAATCCCAACGGCCTGTTTGACGAAGAGCATTACACCACAGCCTATGATATGGCCCTCATTGCCAGAGCGGCCATGTCCAACGAGGCCTTCCGCACCGTGGCAGGCAGCAGGGAATGGACGGCGGACCGGGAGACCGGGAAGTATATGCAGTTCTATAACAAGAACAAGGTGGTCTATGAATATGACGGCGGGACTGGTGTGAAGATTGGCTATACCACCGCTTCCGGCCGGACTCTGGTGGCTTCCTCTCAGCGGAACGGCATGGAGCTGATCTGCGTGGTGATGGATGCGCCGGACTGGTTCCAGGACAGCTATGCGCTGATGGACTATGTTTACGAAAATTATACCATGCAGACCGTTGCGGAGCAGGGGCGGATATTGAAGGCGGTGACCCTGCGAAGGGGCGAGAAGGAGTTTGTATATGTGGGAGCGGCGGAGACTGCGGCGGTCCCGGTGAAGAGGGACGGCAGCAGCGTGGTGACCATAGAATACGAAACGGGAACGCGGGTCCCGGCTCCCGTGAGCCGCTGGCAGGAGGCCGGTTCCCTGAAAGTATTCTCAGACGGGGAACAGATGCTGGAGGCGCCCCTCTGCTATTTGGAGGATGTGGAGCGGCGGGAAAAGTGACCCGCCGCTCTGGT
>JAUNBO010000015.1:11010-12697 GCA_030527065.1 Bacillota bacterium
GATCAGGTCCGAAGCGCCCAGCTCATTGATTTCCCGGAGGGCGTCTACCGTGGTGCGGAATTTTTTGGCGATCTTCCAGAGGCTGTCGCCGGGCTGCACCACATAGAGTATCATGGAAGGGCTTTTGCCGCCCTCCTCGGTGAGAGGCAGCAGGCTCACCCCCGTTATCATGGAGTGGCTCTCCGAAGAGCAGACCTGGGCCGCCACCTTCAAGGCGGCGTTGACTTCAATCTGTCTGTTGTTGATCTTGTCGAACCAGAGCTCCTTCAGGGATACCTGAGCTCCGGCGCTCATACCGCTTTCCGCTTCGGGGATATCCACGGAGCTGCGGAAGGCAATGTCCTGCTTCAGGCTGAAGGGAGGCTGGTCCTCTTCGGCAGAGAGGCAGACCACCTCTACCGGGACCTTCCCTTCCACCACCACCTTCGCCGGTTCGGCAGAAACGCTCTCCACGAGGGGATAGCCGGTAACGGACAGGACCTGCTCTGCGCCGCCGTATTTTTGGGGCACTTCTATGATGCTCCGGGCGGTCTGCTCCGCCGTGCCGGCTCCTGCCAGGCGCTCCACGGTCTCTGCTGCGGTTTCGGTCTGGACCTCCTGACGGTTGTGGTAGGCGTCGGTGGAGACCTCCTGTTCTCTGGCCTCGAAAAGCTCCAGGGTGGTTTCCACGTCTCCGGTCAGTTTTAAAAGGTCTCTTGCCCCGTTTTCCTCTTCTGCGGCTTCCACTCTGACGTTGGAAAGGACCACGGAGGCCAGCCCCAGCAACGGCTCCGGCAGCTCCTGTCCTTCCAGCGGGATGAACTGGGTAAAGTCGGCTTTTTCCTGCACGAAAACAGGAGGCAGAGAGGCGCTGTCTTCCCCTTCGTTTTCTGCGGCGGGAAGATAGAGGACGTCGCAGTACAGGGTGCAGCTGATGATGGCCTTCTCGGGGGTAATCTGCTTGTGATTTTCCACCACGGAGGCCCGGTAGCTGAGGATCTCTCCGATTTCCGGGAAGGCTTCTTTCAACTTCCACTCTTCCTCTATTTCGGAGCTTTCTGTTTTTCGGAAGAACAGGTTTGTGAAGGAGACGGTTTCCTTCAGCGTCTGAATGTCCTCCCCGTCCAGGCTCTCAAAGAATTCCCATTGATGCTTGCGGTATTCCCGGACGTCCAGGAGCACCACGGCCTTGACCCGGAGCTTTCGCTCGTTGACGATGGAGCTGTCTATGCTTTCCAGGCGGGCGCTCACTGTCAGCTCGCTTCCGGGCTCCGTCCGCAGCGGGATCTCATCCCGGAAGGACAGCTTTGTCTCCAGGGAGGAAATGCTTTCCTGGCCCTGACGGGTCTGGCCGACATAAAGGAGCTGAAGCAGCAGGACGCCGGAGAGCTTCAGGGAGTTCAGGCCGGAGGAACCGGAAAAGAACCGTGTTTCCGTGAGTTCCGGCCAGGCGGCGGTGGAGAGGAGCTCCATCAGGTCCGGCTTTGTATCCGGTACCAGAATGTCCTCCTCCACCAGGATGCGCAGGGGCTGGCGGCAGTGATAATCTGTATATTCCAGGACGCCGGTCTGTTGACGGCTGTCGGGGGAAAGGGGACGCTGGGGCGGGACCTTGGGCAGGTAGACCGGCGCCGGGGCGTGGTCTGCGGGGGCGGTTGCAGGGGCCGGGGTTTGGTCCGCCGGGGTGGCGGCTGAGGTAGGGGCTGGG
>JAUNBO010000015.1:12797-14517 GCA_030527065.1 Bacillota bacterium
CTGCTGTTTCGGCTCCCCCGATAGTCCCTGTTTCTAATGCGGCACTCCCGTCGCCGGACCCCTTCGGCCTGGGCCCCGGCTCCGTGTCTTCCTCAAAGATGCTGGCATAATCCTCCGGGCTTATCATCACTTCATCCGGCAGATCTTTTTCATATGACATGGTCTTTTCCCCCTCAATTTGAATTCATGGCAGCTTTCTTCCTCTATCTGTATTCGTACTGCCGGCTTTTTATGCCTGCGCGGTCTTGCTTCCCCCCGGTATAAAAAAGCAGGATGGGGGAAAGACTCTATATACCGTTTTCCCGCCGGGAAAGCTTCCGGAGGGGGACAGATTCTTTTGAAAGAGGACAGAAAAATGAGGACGCGGGTGAAAAAAACATTGCGGATAGGTCTGCTGATATTGCTGGCGGCCTTCGCTTATCTGCTGGGCAGCGGAAAAATGACGTCGGAGTCAAATGCGGAGGCTCTTTCCAATGAAGATTTTATCCGGCTGCACGTGATCGCCAACAGCGACAGTGAGGCGGACCAGGACCTGAAGCTGGAGGTCCGGGACGCCATTCTGGAAGCCCTGGACGAGGGGCTGGCGGCGGAGGCCTTTGCCCGGGCCGACGGCGGAGAGACGGGGGCCGTAAGCCTGGACAAGGAGGAGTTTGAGGAATATTTGACGGGTCAGCTGGGAGAGATAGAGACTTTGGCCCGGCAGGTGGTCCGGGAAAACGGCTGCGGTTACGGGGCGGAGGCGGAGCTGACGGTATGCTGGATCCCGGAAAAAACATATGAGAGCGTTACTTTTCCCGCAGGGAATTACGAGGCTCTGCGGGTGGTGCTGGGGGAAGGCGGCGGTCAGAACTGGTGGTGCGTCCTGTTTCCGCCCCTCTGCCTGATAGGAGTGGATGCGCCGGAGGAGACGCCGGCGGGAGAGGGGACGGAATGGGCCCTGGACCAGCGGTACGATGTGCTGTTTACGGAGGGCGGCCAGCCTGTGGAGCTGAAGCTGCGCTTCAAAACCCTGGAATTGTTATGACCGATCGGGGCTCCCCCGCATATTGTTAATAGAGGCAAGAAAAGCCTGCGGTTTTCACCGCGGGCTTTCTTACCGGGTCCGCCGGCTGTCGCCCTGCCAACGGGGCGACAGGCCGGGGACGGTAACGATTTTTTTGTATCCGAATGTGTTATGAAGACCAAGGGGGCGATCATATGAGCCGCAGCAAAAACAGCTGCATAGATGCGGGAACGGAAAACTGCCCCTGCTACCTGGCCGTTACGGGAGACTGCCTCACTTGCAGCCGCTTGCAGGGAAAGGACTGCAGCGACTGCGACTGGAGAGGTGTTTGCATATATAACGAATTTGTCCAGGGGAACAGGAAGGTAAACGGACCCCGTACAGAAACAGAAGTGAAGATCGTCAGCGTCCGTTTTTATACGGAGGATCTGGCGGTGCTGGTGCTTCAGACAGGAAGAGGAATGGCGCTGAAAGGGCGGCGCCCCGGCTCTTATGTTTTTTTGAGAAGGCCGGGGGCGCCTCATTTTTTTGATGCGCCTTTGTCCATTATGAGGAGCGATACGGAAAACGGCCTCCTTCATCTGGCGGTGAAGGAGGCCGGGACAAAGACCCGGGAGCTCCTTTCTGCGAGAGAAGGAGAAACCCTGCTGCTGAGAGGGATCTATCGGAACGGCATTTTGGGGCTGGACGGGCTGGAATATGCCCAAAGCGCCGGGA
>JAUNBO010000015.1:14617-18745 GCA_030527065.1 Bacillota bacterium
TATCGGAACGGCATTTTGGGGCTGGACGGGCTGGAATATGCCCAAAGCGCCGGGAAAGGCGTCGGAGGAAAAGCAGTAAATGGAGCGGGGAGAGAGAAGGAAACAGAAGGGGAAAAGCAGAACAAGGAAAGGGAAATAAGCGTTAGAAAGGAAGACGAAGGCGGGAGAGGAGCCGGAGGGAAGGGAGAAAACTCTGGCGCAGAGAAGGAGAAGGATGAAATAAAAGGGGGGAGTGAAAAAGGTGGCGGAAGTCCCTATGGCGCCGGGGACGCCGGAGGGGTGCTGGTGGTGGCGAAGGGCGTGGGTGTGGCGGCGGCGGCCCCGGTCCTGACCTGGCTGCGGGACCGGGGCCTCAGGGCCTCGCTCCTGGTGGACACGGAGAAGATCAGCGAGGCCCTGGTCCGGGACTACCTGCTGGATGCGGGTCCCGGACCCGCCGCCCCGGCCGCCGCCATCCCCTCCCCCGTCCGCTACCTCCACCTGAAAGACCCGGCGGACCTGAACGAGCTCCGACAGACCCTGACGCAAAAACCGTACCGCTTTGTCTGCGTCCTGGCCTCCGACTACTACGTAAAGACCATCGGCGATATGGTCCGGGAGCTGCAGCCGGAAGCAGGCCTGGCATACAGCAATAATTTCCGCCTCTGCTGCGGCGAGGGCGTTTGCGGCGCCTGCTGCACGGAAACTGCGGGCGGAGAACTATTGCGCATGTGCAAATGTCAAAAATCCTCTTTCGCATAAGCCGCAAATATGACATAATACAAGTAATGAAAAACACTGCGCCGAACAGACCCCTCCGGGGGCCTTTGCCGGCCGGCCTGAAAAGACCGGCCGGCCGGCGGCGGTCCGAATCAAAAAACAAAAGGAGTCAACATGCGAAAGAGCAACATCATAGATATGCGGAGCCGCAGCCCCTACGTCTACAAAAGCGATTCCTACAGCCTGCGGGATTGTCTGGAGTGCTGCACCCAGGCGGACCTGGAAGACATCGCCTACTACCAGGGGCTGGAGATTCCCGAGGGGCTGAAACGGGAAGCTCTGGTCAATCTGCTGGAGCCCCAGATCCTGAGGGATTTCCGGCGGCTGGTCCCCTATTTCCTGCCCGAGGACATAGAGCTGCTGGATGTGGCCGTCTCCGGGCGTCCCAGCTACCCGGAGGACATGATGGGGCGGGATCTCTACATTTACGACCTGGGGTTCCTGTTCTTTTTCTATGAAAACGAAACCATCCATCCCGTTCTGCCGGAGGAATTGCAGGCGATTCTGGCAGAGGCATTGAAAGACGGCCTGCTGGACCAGATGGCCTTCCGCCAGGAGATTGCCGACTATGTGGAGGCGCTCTTGAATTTCTACGGCATTTACGAGCTGGACCAGCTGGTGAAGATCTGGAACGCCCACCACCGGAAGAAGATGGATTGGGAGGAGGCCTGGGGGCAGGTGACCGGGATGGAAGACGTCCTGGCCTGCTATTGGTGCGATGAGGGCCTCGTCGTTTCTGACTATTTCTCCGACTACCAGGAGGTGGACCTTTTTCTGGACATGGCGGAGGATTGCCCCTATTACGACCCCACCCCGGCGGACATCCGCAAAAGCATGGAGGGCGGCATTTACCGCATCGATTCCACGGCCTGTCAGCGGCTGGACGCCTTTGTCAAGGAGCTTCGCGGAAAAGACCCCGATGGAAAGTGGGACCCGGAAGCCCTTCTCCGGACCATTCTGGATGCGCCGCTTTTCGATATAGACGGAGAAGCCATGCTGGAAGCTTTAAAAGAGGAAGGCTTTCCTCTGGACAAACCGGAAGAGCTGCAAACCCTGGTCCGCTACTATGAAGAATACAGAAAGGGCACCAGAAGCTGGATCTTGCGCGGCCACCTTCCGTCGGAGCTGCCATCGGAGTTTTCCGGCCCGGAGAACCCTGCGCCGGAGCCCCCGTCCAAGCGGCCCTTCCTTCGCACCATCCGGGGCGGAAAAGCCTGAACCGCCGGTATTGACGGAATGTCCCACATCTCTCACTGCCTTGCATCCGCTCAATCGCCGTTTTGGACCTCAGCGGCGATGCTGGCTTTTTTGCCGGAGAAAGCAATACCGTATTTTAAAATGGAGTGAACGCCCTGCGCTTTTAAATCAGAGCTGTACATGCGGTTGCCTATCTGATGCAGCGCAGTTTTGGCAAGTCCCTCAAGCTGGGCCCCGCCGCAGTCTTTCCCTGCTTTCAATTCGATCAGAATGCCGGGCAGCCGTTTGTCCAGCGGGAGCATCTGGATATCAAACCGTCCTTCGCCGGCCTCACGGTTGGAGGTGATGCGGTACCGATCATCCAGCATAGCGCAGAGCCCCAGGACCAGGCCGTGGTAAAACGCCTCGCCGGCGGCGTCGTGGAAGCTGATCGTTTCCAGAAGAAAGGCCTCCAGCCTTGCCTGCAGCTCATCGATATCCATTTTGTAAAGGGCTTCCTGGATTCCGATGGCAGCGGTGCGGGGAATGACAGACCCCAGCTGTGAAAGGATTTCTTTGCTGTAAACAAAGGATATTTCCTTGTTTGGCAGCGCCACCTCGCACATATAGTCTCCGCCATAGGGCTGGTCATAATGCACGGCTTTCAGATAGCCGGTCACCAGCAGGAAGCTGTAAATGGAGGAGGGGTTGTTTGAAAGCTGGGGATAGATGACGCCGGTATCAATGTGGGTGACAAAGGATTTTCCCTGCATCAGAAGCTCCAGGCGTTCCATGATATCAGGCGTAGCGGAAGCCAGGACTTCGCCGATGATGTCGTTGCTTCCGGTAGATTGCCAGAACGCTTTGGGACGGCACTCGTTATTGAAATAGCCGATGATCGACCAGGGGTTGAAAATGTCCGTCCCACCAAAGCGGTAGCCGTCATACCAGTCGCGGAGCTCCTGATATTTTTCGGAAGCGTCGTAGTACCTGGCCATCTCTTGCACCTCGTCCGCAGTGAAGCCGAAATACCGGCTGTACCGATCATCCAGAATGGAATTGGTCTTCAGATTGTTCAGGCCGCTGAAAATGCTTTCTTTCGCAACGCGCAGGATGCCGGTCAGGAATCCGTAGCTCAAGTGCGGATTGTCCTTCAGGCCGCCGGAAAACAGATTGCGCATAAAATCGATTGCCTTATCATAAAACCCGCGCATGTGTCCCTGCTGGATCGGAGTGTCGTATTCATCGATGATGATGATCGGCGCAGTTCCATGATGCTCATGAAGCATGCGGGAGAGATTCAGGAAAGACATCGCAATGTCGTTCTCGTTGGCGTCTCCGTTGAGAACAGCCAGCAGATACTTTTTCTCAAAGGGGCTGATTTTCTCACTTTCAAGCAGCTCATCGTGCCGTCCGAACTCATTTCGCAGGATCTTGGAAATCAGGTCGTAAGTTGCTTCCCAGGTTTCGCACTTCACATCCTTGAAAGTGACATAGATGACAGGATACTTTCCCAGATGACTTCTGTATTCTGCGCCGGAGGCCCAGATCTTTTTGTCCCGGAAATAGGCGGAGGTATCCTCGTCTGTCTTTTCAAAGAAGGTACGGAGCATATCCATGTTCAGCGTCTTGCCGAAACGGCGGGGACGGGTGAACAGGGAAACCTTGGGCCGCTCGTCCAGAAAGTCCCGGATCAGCAGCGTCTTGTCCACGTAGTAATACTCGCTGGACGCCTTGCGGTAATCAGAAATGCCAATGGGCAGAGGAAGCTTCTTCTGTGCTGCCGCTGCTTCCGGACGAATATTTTTTATCCTCTTATCCGGTGGCTTTCGTGCATCATTCGGGATGACCCATTGCCGTCCGTCCTTATATGCGCCGGAAATACGCCCGGATTTACAAAGCTCATTGACACGCCGCTCTGTGATTCCCCAGGCGGCAGCCGCTTCCTTGATTGTCATAATAAAACACCTCCGCTTTCATCCGTTAAGAACAGTATACCAATATTCAGAATAAAATCAAGACTATTATTCCGAATAATAGATACGGCTTGGAATGTTCTGTATGCAGCAAACGCCCAAAAAAACCGAAGGGAAACTAAAGAGTAAACCCTTTTATTCCGAACAGTATCATCGGAACGGCAGGGCGGATGAAAGCCCCGCAGTCAGGGAGTCCCATGATTAGATATTGACAAGA
>JAUNBO010000016.1:0-9586 GCA_030527065.1 Bacillota bacterium
TATGACTTATTCCGCCGTTTCCTCCGGCTCCCGGTCCTCTTCCCGCTTGATTTCCACCTTTACCCGTTCTATGCGCCGTTCACTGACGCATTCTATGGTAAAGATACATTCCTCGGTGGGAATGACCAGTTCCAGGTTTTCCCCGTCCTCCGGGATCTCTCCCAGGATGTCCATCAGGTAGCCTCCCAGAGTTTCGCTGTTTTCCGATTCCAGCTCCAGCCCCAGCTCTTCGTTCAGATCGTCCAAAGTGATGAGGCCGTCCAGCAGATAGACATTTTCCCCCAGCTGCTCCACCTCTTCCTCTTCCACGTCATATTCATCGTCTATGTCTCCCATCACCTCTTCTATGAGGTCCTCCATGGTGACG
Organism: Bacillota bacterium; assembly: GCA_030527065.1. Taxonomy (GTDB): domain Bacteria; phylum Bacillota; class Clostridia; order Peptostreptococcales; family Anaerovoracaceae; genus JAEELK01. The sequence continues at coordinate 368 of JAUNBO010000016.1, forward strand.
ATGCCGGAAAATCCGCCGTACTCGTCTATGAGGATGGCGATGTGCTGTTTGGAGGATTGAAGCTCCCGGAAAAGATCGTCGATGTTCTTGTTCTCCGGTACAAAGAAGGGCTTCCGCAGGATCTCCCGGATGTCCACGTTCTCAAAGCCCCGTTCCCTGGCTTTCAGGAAGTAGTCCTTCATATTGAGGATGCCGATGATATTGTCCGTATCGTCCTCGTAGACAGGGATCCGGGTATATCTGAGCTCCATCAGCTCGTCTACATATTCCTCCAGGGGGTCGTCTATGTCTATGAGGAAGACCTCCGTCCTGGGGGTCATCACCTCGTAGGCCAGCTTATCGTCAAAATCGAAGATGCTGTTGATCATCTTCGCCCCTTCTTCCTTCAGGACGCCGGATTCCTGGCCCACCTCCAGCATGGAGATGACCTCCTCCTCGGAAAAGGCCCCGTCTCCCGCATCCGTCTTCTGCCGGGTCAGCTTCAGGATGGCCGTGACTGACACGGAAAGAAGCCAGACAAAGGGCTTTGCGATCCGGGAAAAGAAAACGATGGACCGGACCACGGAAAGGGCCAGGGCCTCCGAATGCTGCAGCGCCACCCGCTTGGGAAAGAGCTCGCCCAGGACCAGGGTCACATAGGAGAGGATCAGGGTGACCAGGACCACCCCCACCTGAGTGCCGTAGGGAATACCGAAGCCTGCCAGCCAGACTCCCACATCGTCAGCCATTCCCATGGCCGCCGCAGCACTGGCTAAAAATCCTGCCAGAGTGATGGCCACCTGGATGGTGGATAAAAATGTGTTAGGCTCTTCCAGGAGCTTGAGAAGGGTCTCCGCCTTCTTGTTCCCCTCTTGGGCCATGATCTTGATCTTGTTTCGATTGACGGAAACGATGGACATTTCCGCCGCCGCAAAATAGGCGTTGATAAGGATCAGAACTGCCAAAAACAATAATTGTAAGCCGATGGGCGTACTAGGGTCAGGACTTGCGTCCATTGAGTATTTCACCTCCATTGTCGCGCCCTCCTTTCAGGAGAGCCGCATTTAATCTATATATAGCGCTTTGTTTTCCAAATGTTCCTCATAGGTGACGGAAAACACATGGGAACCGTCTCCCTTTGCCAGGAAATAGAGATAATCGCTTTCCTGGGGATAGAGGACCGCACGGATGGATTCTTCGCCCGGGGAACAAATGGGCCCCGGGGGCAGGTCCCCGTACAAATATGTGTTATAGGGAGATTCGATCTGCGTATCGGCCACGGACAGCACAGGCTTTTGCTCTCCCAGGATATATTGGACCGTGGCGCAGGACTGCAGGGGCATCCCGATCTCCAGCCGGTTGTAAAAGACCCCGGCGATGACGGGCCTGTCCTCGCTTACCACCGCTTCCCGCTCCACGATAGAGGCCAGGGTGATCACGTCCTCCACGGACATACCCAGCTCCGCCGCTCTCTCTCTGTATTCCTCCGTAAAGACCGCCTCAAACTGATCCAGCATCCGGAGGATGATATCCCGCTCCGTGGCGTCCTTGTAGACCTGGTAGGTCTCCGGGAAGAGATAGCCTTCCAGCCGGTCCGGGCCCTCCGGCAGGCCTTCCGTGAACCAATAGTCAAACTCGCCCGTCTCTATCTCCGCCGCAAAGGCCTCCGCATCTATCAGCTGTTCGCCGGCCAGCTTTTCCGTGGTCCTGCGGATATCATACCCTTCCGGCACCGTAAACATGACGGTGTCGCCTCTGCCGGTGAGCAGGGCTTCCATGATCTCTTCCGTGGACATGCCCGGCGAAAGGCTGAAATTTCCCGCCTGATACTGGCCGTCGTAGCCCGCCCGCTTTGTCAGCCGTTTGAAAGCCCTTTCGCTGTTGATGAGCCCCTGCTCTTCCAGCATGGCGGCGATGGCAGTGGTGCTGCTCCCCGCAGGAACGGAGAAGGCCACGATTTCCGTGCTGCCCGGTTCCACCGGCTCCGCCGCTTTTTCCAGAGCAGACTGGGAAAGAGTATAGACCCCGGCCCCCGCCGCCATCACCAGCACCAATAAGATGAGAAAAGGCAATGCCCTGCTGTTTTTTTTGCTGTGTCTTCTGACCATATCCCTGTAACCTGAAGGCCCCGGGGCCTTCCTTCTGCATTTTCTGCTATTTCGCCCTGGAAAGGTATTCTCCGCTGCGGGTATCTATCTGCAGCTTCTCTCCCACTTCTATAAAGATGGGGACCTGGATGACCACGCCGGTCTCCATGACGGCGGCCTTGGTGACATTGGTGGCCGTGTCGCCTTTTACGCCGGGCTCCGTCTCCACCACTTCCAGGACCACAAAGTTGGGGGCTTCCACCAGGAACGCCGACCCGTTGTAGAATTTGATGGTGGCCATATCGTTTTCCCGGAGATACTGCATGGCGTCCTCCACCTGGTCCTTCATAAGAGGCACCTGCTCATAGGATTCCTGATCCATGAAGTAGTACAGCTCCCCGTCGTTGTAGAGATATTGCATCTGCTTGGTCTCTATGTGGGCGTTGTTGAATTTATCGTTGGGGTTGAACGCCTCTTCCCGGGTGGCCCCGGTGAGGATGTTTCTGTATTTGGTCCGGACAAAGGCGGCGCCCTTCCCCGGCTTCACATGCTGGAAATCCAGGACGACATGAGGCTCCCCGTCCATTTCAAAGGTCATGCCCTTTCTGAAATCACTTGCGTAAATCATTTCCTTCCGTTCCTCCATTCTGTTCTCGTATCTCCCGCCGCCTCTTTGTTCCGCAAAGAGGTCCGGCAGGTGACGGTACATTATTATATCAGACAATTCCGGCTCTGTACAGCCCTCATTGGGTTTTGGGCTTTATCACCTCACCCAGAATGCCGTAAACATCGGAGATCATCCGGGTAAAAGCGAATTCTGCCTGCAAATACCGGGCGGCCAGGGGGTCCTTTGACAGGATCTGATACAGCTCCTGGATCTGCTCCGACATGTCCGGGGCCCCTTCGCCTCCCATCAGCTGAGCCGCCTGCATCTGGAACTGCTTCTCCTGAAAATCGTTGAGCATCTCCGCCAGCTCCGGTTTCCCGTTGACGGCGTCCTTCATTTCCATGTAGGCCTTATATTCCGGCGCTTCCTTCAGCGCTCTGGCCAGCTGGTGTGCCTGATCGTAAACGTTCATTTTACATTACACCTCCAAAAAGATGGGCAATATCATAGGACTGCGCCCGGTTTCCTGATAAATATAGCTTCTTAAAGAATCCCGGACCGCGGACTTCAAGGCGTTCCAGTCCTTCCCCCCGCCGTTCCGGCAGCAGGCCTCCAGGCTTTCGGTCACGACCCTCCTGGCGGAAACCATCAGGTCCTCGTTCTCCTTCACATAGACGAAGCCCCGGGAAAGGATCTCCGGCCTGGAAACCACCTCTCCCGCCGCCCGGTCTATGCCGGCGGCCACGATGATAAGGCCGCTCTCCGACAAAAGCTTCCTGTCCTTCAGCACCACGTTCCCCACGTCTCCCACGCCGAGGCCGTCCACCAGGACCGGCAGGCTGGGGATGTCCTCTTCCAGCTTCTCCGCCCGGTTCTTTTGCAATTGCAGCACCTGACCGTTCTTCAGGACGAAAACATGATCCGCCTTCATCCCCATGCTCTCCGCCAGTACGGCATGGCTGTAAAGATGCCGGTATTCCCCGTGGACAGGCATGAAGAATTTAGGCTTGATGAGGGCGTGAAGGAGCTTCAGCTCTTCTTCACAAGCGTGGCCTGACACATGGATGTCCGCAATGGAGGAGTAGATCACCTCCGCTCCCTTTTCAAAGAGCTTGTTCACGATATTGGAGACCGTCCGCTCATTTCCGGGAATGGGGTTGGAGGACAGGATCACCACGTCCCCCTTCTTGATCTGCACGGTCTTGTGCTCGTTGGACGCCATTCTCGTAAGCGCGGACATGGGCTCTCCCTGGCTCCCCGTGGTGATGATGACCAGCTCGTTGTCCTTCATATGCCTGATTTTGCTGATGTCCACCAGCACCCCCTCCGGAATGCGCAGATACCCCAGCTCCGTGGCCAGGCCCACGGTGTTCACCATGCTCCTGCCGGAGAGGGCCACCTTGCGCTTCACCGCCACCGCCGTGTCTATGATGGTCTGGATGCGGTAGATGTTGGAGGAGAAGGTGGCCACCAGGATGCGGCCGCTCCTGCTGTGGAAAATGCTTTCCAGAGCCGCCCCCACGGTCTGTTCAGAAGCCGTGTAGCCCTTTCTCTCCGCATTGGTGCTGTCGGCCAGCATCAGCAGAACGCCCTTTTTCCCCAGCTCCGCCATTCTCTGGAGATCCATGGGGTCCCCTTCCAGGGGCGTGTAGTCTATCTTGAAATCTCCGCTGTGGAAGATCATGCCTACGGGAGTGTCTATGGCGAAGGCCAGGGAATCTGCGATGGAATGGGTGGTCCTTATGGCCTCCACCTTAAAATCTCCCACCTTGAATTTCTGGCCGGCCTTTATTACGTTGAAGTTTCCCTTTATCCCGTGCTCCTTCAGCTTGTTCTCCACCAGGCCAAGGGTGAGCCGGGTGCCGTAGATGGGGATGTTCAGTTCTTTCAGGAGATAGGCGATGCCGCCTATGTGGTCCTCGTGGCCGTGGGTCAGGATCATTCCCCGCACCCGGTCCCGGTTCTTTATAAGATAGGTAAAGTCCGGTATGACGATATCTATGCCGTACATCTCGTCGTCGGGGAAGCAGAGGCCGCAGTCCAGGACCATGATGTCGTTCTTATACTCTATCACCGTAGTGTTCTTGCCGATCTCGTTCAGGCCCCCCAGGGGGATGATCCGCAGCCCGGGCTCCTGAGAGCCCCTTTCCCTGGTCCCTCTGCCTCTCCTGGCCTTTTCGGTCTGTTCCGGGGTCTCTTTGCTCCCGGCGGCCTGAGCCCCCGTCTCTCTGGTTTTCCCTGCCTGCTGCCGGTTTCCTCTGGCACCCCTGCCTCTGGTCCCCTGCGTCTGCGCCGGCTTTTCCCCGGAGGCCGCCGGCGTCCGGGACGTCACTTCTTTTGTTGTCTCTTTTTCTGTCTTTTTCTTCTGTGTCCGTTTCATCGGGTTGATCGATATGATCCCTTTTTTTTCGTTTTTTTCAGTTGCCATGGCAATCCTTTCTGTTCTATTTTACGACTGCGTTCAAAAGTCTTCCGGGAACGGCCACCAGCTTCAGGATCTCTTTCCCCGCCAGCTGTGCCTGCACCCTCTCATCGGCCAAAACAGCCGCTTCAAAGGCTTCCCGGGACAATCCCGTAGCCACGTTTAATTTTTCTTTTACCTTTCCGTTCAGCTGGAATACCACTTCCACCTGATCCCGGGTCAGATATCTGGAGTCATAGACCGGCCAGGCTTCTCTGTAAGTAGAATCCCTGTGGCCCAGATGCTCCCACATTTCCTCACAGATGTGAGGGGTCACCGGCGACAGCAGAAGGACCAGGGTTTCCACGGCGCTTTTCAGCAGCGCCAGGTTGCTCTCTTCCTCCAGAGCCCGGTATTTGTACAGCTCGTTCACCAGCACCATGATGGCGCTGATGGCGGTATTGAAGTTGAAGCGGTCCTGCATGTCCTCGCTGACCTTTTTGATGGTGGAATGGAGGACGTAGGCCAGCTCCTTGTCCGCCGGGGATTTGATTTCGTAGGCGTTTCCGGCGCCCCGGATCTCTTCCGCCGCATCGCAGACCAGGCGGTAGACCCGGTTCAGGAAACGGTAGCTTCCCTCTACGCCGGTGTCGGACCATTCCAGCTCCTTTTCCGGCGGCGAAGTGAAGAGGATGAACAGCCGGGCCGTATCCGCCCCATACTTTTCTATGATTTCCTCCGGGCTTACCACATTGCCTACGGATTTGGACATTTTGCTCCCGTCCTTCAGCACCATGCCCTGGGTCAGCAGGTTCCGGAAGGGCTCCTCCACCGGGCTCCAGCCTATATCGTAGAGGAACATGGTGAAGAAACGGGCGTACATCAGGTGCAGGATGGCGTGCTCCACCCCGCCGATGTATTGGTCCACGTCCATCCAGTAGCGGGCCTTCTCCTTGTCCCAGGGGATCTGGCTGTTGTGGGCGTCGCAGTAGCGGAGAAAATACCAGGAGGAATCCAGGAAAGTGTCCATGGTATCTATCTCCCGGCGGGCAGGCTTGCCGCAGTGGGGGCAGACGCCGTTCTGGAAGCTCTTGCTGGTGGCCAGGGGGGAGCCGCCCTGCCCGGTGAACGCCACGTCTTCCGGCAGCAGGACGGGAAGGTTTTCTTCCTTTTCCGGCACCCAGCCGCAGTCCTGGCAATAGAGCATGGGAATGGGGGTCCCCCAATACCGCTGTCTGGAGATGAGCCAGTCTCTCAGCCGGAAATTGATGGATTCCCTGCCGATCCCCTTCTCTTCCAGATAGCGGATGATGGCCTTCAGGGCCTCCCGGTTGTGCATGCCGTTGAACTGATCGGAATTGATCATCTTTCCGTCGGTGAGGAAAGCCTCTTTTAAATTGTGGACGTCTATGGAGGGATCGTCCGTGTCTATGACCGGGATGATCTCGATGCCGTATTTGACGGCAAAATCGAAGTCTCTCTGGTCGTGGGCGGGGACCGCCATGATGGCGCCGGTGCCGTAATCCATCAGGACGTAGTTGGCGATGTAGATGGGGACCCGCTTCCCGTTCAGAGGGTTGATCGCATAGCGGCCCAGGAACACGCCGTCCTTTTCCAGGGTGGTGGAGGCTCTGTCTATGTCACTGAGATATTGCAGCTTCTCTAAAAACTCCTCCACGGGCTTTTCGTATTCCGTTCCGGCCACCAGCTCCTTTACATAAGGATGCTCCGGCGCCAGCACCATGTAGGTGACGCCGTACAGCGTATCCGGCCGGGTGGTGAAGATCTCCATGGTCTTGCCGGCGCCTTCTATTTCAAAGTCCACGTCTGCGCCGCTGCTCCTGCCGATCCAGTTTTTCTGCATGGTCCGCACCTTGGAGGGCCAGCCCTCCAGCTTGTCCAGGTTGTCCAGAAGCCGGTCTGCATAATCCGTGATCTTCAGGTACCACTGCTCCAGCTCCTTCTTTCCCACAGGGGTCTTGCAGCGCTCGCAGACGCCCTCCACCACCTGCTCGTTGGCCAGCACCGTCTGACAGGAGGGGCACCAGTTCACGGCGTTGGTCTTCTTGTACGCCAGTCCCTGCTTGAAAAACTGGATGAAGATCCACTGCATCCAGCGGTAATACTCCGGGGTACAGGTGGCCACCTGCCGGTCCCAGTCGTAGCTGAAGCCCAGCTGCTTCAGCTGCTCCGTCATTTCCTTCATATTGCTTCTGGTCCAGGGGTCCGGATGGATGCCATGCTGGATGGCGGCGTTTTCCGCCGGCAGGCCGAAGGCGTCAAAGCCCATGGGATGCAGCACGTTGTAGCCGTTCATGGTCAGATAACGGCACAGCACGTCTCCGATAGAGTAGTTCCGGGCATGGCCCATGTGGCATTTCCCCGAAGGGTAGGGAAACATCTCCAGAACGTAATACTTTTTCTTGTCCGGGTCCTCCGTCACCTGAAAAAGCTTCTTTTCCTCCCAATATTTCTGCCATTTCTTTTCAATGGCGGCGGCGTCGTACTGCTTCAACATATCTTTCAAACCTCCAGTGATTCCTTCTCTTCTTCCAATTCTATAAAGGGGCAGTCCCCCCACACTTTTTCCAGGTTATATCTTTCCCTCTGTTCCCCTGTGAACACGTTGGCGATGACGTCGCCGAAGTCCATGAGGATCCAGCCGGATTCCTTTTTCCCTTCAATGCTTCTGGGCAGGACCCCTTCCCGGGCCAGCCGGTCCTCCAGCTCCTCTGCCAGAGCTCCCACCTGACGCTCTGAGTTGCCGGAAGCCACCACAAGATAATCCGCAAAGGATGATTTTTCGCTGACGTCTATGATCGTAGCGTCCTGGGCTTTCTTGTCGTTCAGAATGCCGGCGGCTTTCCGGGCCATTTCCCTGCTTTCCATTCGTTCTCCTTTCTCACTTTAACTTTCCCTTCGCTCCGGCTCCCCTTCCCGTTCCAGAGCGTCTTTTGCTTCCAATGTATGGGGGTCCAGAGGGCGCCCCCTGTCCTTTACGTATTTTACCGTCCGGCGCAGCATGGCCAGGCAGGCGGCGTCCAGATCCTCCTCCGCCAGCCTCCGCAGCGTCTCCACTCCGGGATAATGCCGGGAGGGCTCTATGCCGTCGGCCAGGTAGATGATTTTCTCCAGCCGGGACATGCCCTTCCTCCCTGTGGTATGATAGCGGATGGCGTTCAGCACATCCGGGTCCTCTATCCCCAGCTCGTTTTCCGCCAGGCAGGCCGCCAGGGGGCCGTGGGCCAGGTCCGGGTTGCCGATATAACGGGAGTCCAGCCCCCATTCCCTCACAAGGCGGTCCGTCTCTTCTCTTCCCAGATCCTTGCACAGATCGTGACAGAGAGCCGCCAGCCGGGCTTTCTCCAGGTCCTCCCCGTATCGCTGGCTGAGGGCCAGAGCCGCTTCGATTACGCCCTCGGTATGCCGTTTCCGTTTTTCGCTCAGGCGGCTTTCCACAGCCCGCCGTACCGTCTCTTCAGCGTTTTCACAAAAAGACATGATATTATACCAATTTTTCCCCTTTTAATCAAGTAGAATACAGTCTGTTCCGTAAAATATATTCCTCCACCCCGGCCGGGACCAGATATTTCACCGATTTTCCCTCTGCCGCCCGGCGGCGGATGTCCGTGGAAGAGATGTCCTGCCGGGGCATATCTATGCGCCGGGCGCGGCAGCCGTATTTCTCCTTGAAGCGCCACATGGCCTCCATCAGCTCCATTTCCCGCTTTCCGGGCCGGTTTCCCACCAGGATGGCATAACGGCGGAAAAGCTCCTCCGCCCTGTACCAGCGGTCCATATCCAAAAAGGCGTCGGTGCCGGTGATCAGAAAGAGCTCCGCCTCCGGTCCGTAAAGGGCCTCGCACTGCTCCATGGTGTGGACGGTGTAGGAGACCTCCGCCGCCTTCAGTTCTATATCCGATACCTCAAAGTAAGGATTCCCCTCCGCCGCCAACTCCGTCATGCGGAAGCGGTCCTCCCCGGAGGCAGCAACGGCGCCGACTTTAAAAGGCGAAACATAGGTGGGAATGAACACCACCCGGTCCAGCTCTGCGCTTTCTCTGGCCTGCTCCGCCAGCAGCAGGTGTCCCACATGGATGGGGTCGAAGCTGCCGCCCAAAATACCGATCTTCATCTTCATTCCG
>JAUNBO010000016.1:9686-18713 GCA_030527065.1 Bacillota bacterium
GTCCGGAACATCTTCTTTTGCAGCTCCTGATCGTGGATACGGATGCTGCCGCCCCCGATCTCCACGCCGTTGAGGACGATGTCGTAAGCCCTGGCCCGCACCTTCCCCGGGTCTGTATCCAGCAGAGGGATATCCTCTTCTCTGGGAGAAGTGAAGGGATGGTGCATGGCGGTGTAGCGGCCTTCCTCTTCGTCATATTCATAGAGGGGGAAATCCACCACCCACAGCAGCTTATAGACCTTATCGTCCAGGAGCCCCAGGCGGCCGGCGATTTCCCGGCGCAGAAAGCCCAGGCTGTCGAAAACCACCCTGGCCTTGTCCGCTACGATCAGAATAAGGTCTCCAGGTTTACCGTAAAATATTTCTGTTATTTTCTTGATTTCATCTCCGGGGAAAAATTTGCCGATGGAAGAGCTGATCCCGTCCTCCCCTATCTTGATCCAAGCCAGGCCTCTGGCGCCGAAATCCTTCACGGCGTCCTGGAGCTTGTCTATCTCCTTCCGGCTGAATTTGTCTGCGCCTCCCTCAATGTTGACGCCCCGCACGTCGCCGCCGGCGGCCAGGGCGTCCGTAAAGACCGGAAAGGCGCAGTCCTTCACCGCCTGGTTCAGGGATTTCAGTTCAAAGCCGAAGCGGATATCGGGCTTGTCGCTGCCGAAGCGCTCCATGGCCTCCTGATAAGAGTACCGGGGAAAAGGCGTTTCCAGCTCTATGCCCATGGCCTCCCGGAACAGCTTCTGCAGATATGCCTCCTGAACTTCTATTACGTCGTCCACGTCCACGAAGGACATTTCCAGGTCTATCTGAGTGAATTCCGGCTGCCGGTCCGCCCGCAGATCCTCGTCCCGGAAGCACTTGACGATCTGGAAATACCGGTCCGTGCCGGATACCATCAGCATTTGCTTGAAGGTCTGGGGAGACTGGGGCAGCGCATAAAAGCTCCCCTTGCTGATGCGGCTGGGCACCAGATAATCCCGGGCCCCTTCCGGGGTGGAGCTGATGAGCATGGGGGTTTCCACCTCCGTAAAGCCCCGGCTGTCGAAAAAGTCCCGGGTAAGCTTCACCACCCTGTGGCGGAAGCTGAGATTCCGCTGCATTTTAGGCTTTCTCAGATCCAGATACCGGTATTTCAGCCTGAGATCCTCGGAAACGTTGTCGTCGTCACGGATGTAGATGGGGGGAGTTTCCGCCTCGGAATAGATGACGAGTTTGTCCACCAGGACCTCTATTTCCCCGGTGGGCAGCTCCTTGTTCTTCGATTCCCGCTCTTTTACCACACCCTCTACGCCTACCACAAATTCACTGCGAAGCCGGTCCGCCTGCTCAAAAAGCTCCCTGGGAACATCCTCGTTGAAAACGATCTGGGTGATCCCGGTCTTGTCCCTGAGATCGCAGAAAATCAGGGCGCCCAGGTTCCGCCGTTTCTGTATCCAGCCGTTCAGAGCCGTTCTTTTTCCTGCGTCCGACAGTCTCAATTCCCCGCATTTGTGGGTGCGCTTCAATACCTTTGCCACTTCTTATTTCCTCCTGATAAATAATCCTTTTCTTTTCCGTTCCATCATTTCTTCTATGTTCCGGATATAGATCTCGTAATTTGACACGTTGGGGATGCGCTCCAGGCGGTTTTCCGCCGGATGCCAGAGCTTGCTGACTCCCCCGGCCCCCAGGGCCACTATGCTCTGGTTTTCCTCCATGATCCGTATGTTATAGAGGCTCTCCGTTCCCGGCAGGGCGTAGCCCACGTTCTCAAAATTCCCCGCCGACTGCTTCTGCCGGTAAAGGTAATAGGGCCGGTATCCCGCCTTTTTCAGCAGCTTCCGGCCGCCGTCCAGCATGGCTCTGGTCCTCTCTTCCTGCCGGTAGCTGTATTCGCCGTCCAACTCCTTCAGCCGGGAAGCCCTCTTTACCGCCAGGGTATGGACCGTGATGTTCTCCGGCCCCAGGGCGATCATTTCCTCCAGGCTTGCCAGAAAATCCTCCGGTGTTTCTTCCGGCAGGCCGGCGATGAGGTCGGCGTTCACCACGGGCATCTCCGCCTGTTTCATCAGCAGGAGCGCCTCCCGTACCTCCCGGGGCCCGTGCCGCCGTCCGATGCGCTCCAGGGTCTCCGCTTTCATGGACTGGGGATTGACGCAGCTCCGGCCTACGCCCTGCTCTGTCATGACCCGCAGCTTTTCTTCCGTTATGGTATCCGGCCGGCCGGCTTCCACGGTGAATTCCCGGCAGTTCTCCATGGGCAGCAGTTGCCGCACATGGCGCAGCAGGCGTTCCAGCTCCGCTGCAGAAAGGGTGGTGGGAGTGCCGCCGCCTATGTACACGGACTCCGGGTACCAGCCCAGCCGGCCCATTTCCTCACCGGCGAAGGCGATTTCCCGGAACAAAGCCTCCAGGTAGGCGTCGATCTGCGGCTGCTTTACCTGATTGGAAGTAAAGGAGCAATAGAGGCAGCGGCTGGGGCAAAAGGGAATGCCGATATAAAGCCCTACGCCTCCGGGAGGCGGGGTCCCCGCCACTTCCAGCTGCAAAGCCAGGACGTCCAGGACCAGCCCGGCCCTCTCCTCTGTCAGGTAGAAGTATTCCCGGAGATAGGTCCCTGTTTCCTCCAGGCTGTGGCCTGCCCGCAGATAGTCTCCTGCCAGCCGCACCGGCCGCACTCCCGTAAGGACGCCCCAGTCCGGCCCGGTCCCCAGGGCCTCCCGCAAGGTCCGGTACAGATAGCGCTTGGCTTCGTTCTTGTCCGTAAGGCCCTCCGGGATGCGGATCAGCGGGCCGTCCTCTTCCCGGACCTCTGTTCCTTCCACCACCCGGTATTGGGACGGAGGCAGGAACATGCGCACCAGCTCCGTCAGTTCATAGTGGTTTTCCGCCCGGTTCAGATCTATGTTATACAAAGGGATTGTGCCTCTTTTCCGTACCGATGGTGGTGGGCCCCATATGCCCGGGAAGGACCTGAGTGTCATCAGGCAGCAGGAAAAGCTTTTCCCGGATGGATGACAGGAGCTCTTCCCAGGAAGAACCGGGGAAATCCGTCCTTCCCACGGACTGGGCGAAAAGCGTGTCTCCGCTGAAGAGGACGTCTCCCGCCAATATGCACATGCCTCCCGGCGTGTGCCCCGGCGTGGCGAGGAATTGCAGCTTCATGCCGCCTGTTTCCATGGTATCCCCGTCCTCCACATAGCGGTCCGCTTCATAAGAGAGATCCCGTCCGCAGATTTCCCGGGAAAAGTTCTTCCGGGAATCTTCTAACATTTCCCTTTCTCCGGCGCAGGCCACCAGCAGCGCCTTGGGAAAAGCCTCCCGGCAGGCGTCTAGGCCGCCGATGTGGTCTCCGTGGCCGTGGGTCAGGAGAATGGCCTCCACTTCTATGTTCTCCGCCTTTACCCGGTCCAGGAGCTGCCTGTTGGACCCTCCCGGATCCACAATAAACCCTTTCCGGCTTTCTTCACTGTAAGCCAGATAGCAGTTGGTTCCCACTGCGCCGCACAAAAAATGCTCTACTTTCATATCTTATCCGCTCCTTAAAAACGTTTTTTGCTGTCTATCAGTATGGTCACGGGGCCGTCGTTCACAAGGCTTACCAGCATTTCCGCCCGGAAGACCCCTTCTGCCACGGTGAGTCCCTCCCGGCGGCAGGCCTCTACAAAAGCCCTGTACTGTCTCTCGGCCTCTTCGGGCCCGGCGGCCCGGATGTAGCTGGGCCGGTTCCCCTTCTGGCAGTCCCCCAGGAGAGTGAACTGAGAAACGGCCAGGAGCTCTCCCCCCGCCTCTTTCACGGAAAGATTCATCACGCCCTCCCCGTCGTCGAAGACGCGAAGGTTGGTGGTTTTTCTCACCATGTAGTCCAGATCCGAAGGTCCGTCTCCTTCCTCCACTCCCAGGAGGATCAGAAGGCCCTGGCCGATGGCGCCGACCTGCTTTCCTTCCACCGTTACCGCTGCGCTTTTTACCCGCTGCACCACTGCCCTCATACGCTTGCCCGCTTTCTTCTTTTCTCCTATGTAATGGCCCTGTATACGTCCGCCACTCCCGTCACCTGCCGGAGCCGCTGCAGCACCCGCTCCATCTGCCCCGTATTGGAGATCAGGACCGTAAGGGAAACGTTGGCCACGTTGTCCCCGGCGGATTTGGCGTGGACGGCGCTGATGTTCACATCCATGTCCTCGCAGACCCTGGAAATGTCCGAGAACAGGCCCTTCCGGTCCTCCGCCAGGATGTGGATGTCCGCCCCGTAGGACATATCTTCCTTTTCCAGGTCCCATTCCACCTTGATGAAGCGCTGTCTCTCTTCTTCCGGCATGGACAGGATGTTGATGCAGTCCGTCCTGTGGACGGACACCCCCCGGCCCTTGGTGATGAAGCCCACGATCTCGTCTCCCGGCACCGGATTGCAGCATTTGGAAAAGCGCACCAGCATATCGCTCATGCCTTCCACGGTGACGCCGGCCTGATTTTTGACGTCCTGCTTTTTTCTGCCCCCCGGCCTGGAGGCCTGGAGCTCCTTTTCCTTCCGCTTCAGCTCCGTCTGCTTGTCCTCGTGGTAATATTGCAGGAGCATTACCACCACCTTGGAGAGGATGACGCCGCCGTAGCTGATGGAGGTGTACAGATCGTCTGAGGAAGCCACGTTCATGCTTTTGGCCGCCTTGTTGATCCACTGGCTGCGGATGATCTGCTGGGGATCGTAGCCCTTGCGCTTCACATATTTCTCCAGCATTTCCCGGCCCTTGTCCACGTTCTCGCTCTTGTTTTCCCGTTTCAGGTATTGGCGTATCTTGTGGCGGGCAGTGTTGCTTTTGGCTATTTTCAGCCAGTCTATGCTGGGGCCCTTGCTGTTGCTGCTGGTGACGATGTCTATGATTTCCCCGTTCTGCAGCTTGTAATCTATGGGGACCATTTTTCCATTGACCTTGGCGCCGATGCACTTGTTCCCCACCGCCGAGTGTATTTTGTAGGCAAAATCCAGAGGCGTGGAGCCGGCGGGGAGCTCTATCACATCCCCCTTGGGCGTAAACACGAACACCTGGTTGGAGAACAGGTCCACCTTCAGAGTTTCCATAAACTCCCTGGGGTCGTTCAGGTCCTTCTGCCATTCCAGAGTCTGGCGGAGCCAGGCCAGCTTGGTTTCTTCTTTATCCTCTGTGGTGACGCCTTCCTTGTATTTCCAGTGAGCGGCAATGCCGTACTCCGCCACCTTATGCATCTCCTCCGTCCGGATCTGGATCTCGAAGGGGTCTCCCGTGGAGCCTATGACCGTGGTATGCAGGGACTGGTAGCGATTGGGCTTGGGCATGGCGATGTAGTCCTTGAAGCGCCCCGGCAGGGGCTTCCAGAGAGTATGAGCCACCCCCAGCACCGCATAGCAATCCTTCACCGTTTCCACGATGACCCGTATGGCCACCAGGTCGAAGATCTCGTCCAGGGTCTTATTCTGATACTTCATCTTCCTGTAAATGCTGTAGAAATGCTTGGAGCGGCCCATCACCTCATATTTTACGCCCAGGGTGTCCAGGTTGCTCCGCAGCTCTTCAATGAGCTTTTCCAGCTGGGCCTCCCGCTCCGCCTTCTTCATTTTCACCTGACGGGAGAGCTCGTAGTAGGCCTCCGGCTCCAGCTCCTTCAGGGCGATGTCCTCCAGCTCGAACTTCATGGCGTACATGCCCAGGCGGCTGGCCAGGGGAGCGTAGATCTCCAGGGTCTCCATGCACTTGTCCCGTATCTGGTCCGCATTCATGTAATTGATGGTGCGGAGGTTGTGGAGCCGGTCCGCCAGCTTTATGATGAGGACCCGGATGTCCCTGGACATGGCCAGGAACATCTTCCGCAGGTTTTCCGCCTGCCTTTCCTCTTTGTTTTCATAGACCAGAGAGCCCAGCTTGGTGACGCCGTCCACCAGGAGGGCCACCTCTTCCCCGAATTCCTTTCTGAGATCCGCCGCAGTGTAGGGAGTGTCCTCTACGGTATCATGAAGAAGCCCCGCCACCAGCGTATCCTCGTCCATGCCCAGATCGGCCAGGATCAGCGCCACGGCGGCGGGATGGGAGATGTAGGGCTCTCCCGATTTCCGCATCTGGCCCTCGTGGACCTGATCCGCCTTCCGGTACGCCCTCTCCAGAAGCTCCATATCGTAATTCGGATTGATGTTCAGGAGGCCTTCCAGGAAAGCCTCCATGGCCTTTTCCCCGGTCATTTTGCTCCTTTGTACTTAGGCTTTTTCACCAATTTATTCAGCAGCAGGTAGACCGGGCTGACGATGGTGACGGAGGAGATGGCGCCTCCCGCCAGGCCTACCAGCAGGGGCAGACAGAACTCCGTGATGGTGCCGCCGGTGAGCAGCAGCAGCGGTATGATGATGAGGATGGTGGTGATGCTGGTGACCATGGAGCGGACGATGGTCTGCCCTATGCTCTTGTCCACCAGCTCCTCTATGCGGCTTTTCTTCATGAGCTGCAGGTTTTCCCGTATCCGGTCGAAGATCACTATGGTATCGTTGATGGAGTAACCCACCACTATGAGGATGGCCGCCACAAAGGGGTTGTTGACGGGGATGTGGAACAGCCCGTAGAAGGCAACCACCAGCAAAACATCGTGGATGAGCCCCGCCACGGCGGCCACGCCGAACTTCCATTCAAAGCGGATGACAATGTAGATGAGCATGCAGATGCCGGCGATGATCACCGCCTTTACAGCGTTCCGGGTAAACAGTGCGCCCATGGAGGCGCTGAATTGCTCCGCCGTGAGCACCGCTTCGTCTGTAAGGTCGAAGGTCTCCTCCAGATCCGCCACCAGAGCGTCTCTGTCCGCCGTTTCCATGGAGATGGTGGTCTTTATCACCACCTGCTCGTTCTGGTCTCCTGCGTGGACTATGATGGCGTCTGTGATGCCGTGATCCCGCATCACATCGTCTATCTCCTCCACCGCCGCTTCCCGGCCCATGTCCAGCTGTATCATGGTGCCGCCGGTGAAATCTATGCCCATGTTGAAGCCCCGTATGCCGCCCACCAGCAGCCCGGCGGCGATGATGACGGCCGCAATGATGAAGTAGAATTTGCGGTACTTCATGTAGGGGAATTCTATGTGGACGGGGATGATTTTCCCGTCTATCCCAAAGCTCTTCCTGTTGCACAGCTTCTTGTTTTCGCTGATGGATTTGATCAAAAGCTGGGTCACCAGAACGGCGGTGACCAGGCTGACCACAATGCCTATCATCAGAGTCATGGCGAAGCCCTTCACGGCCCCGGTGCCGAACTGGTACAGGACCACGGCGGCTATCATGGTGGTGATCTGGGAATCTATGACCGTGGTCATGGCCCGCTTGAAGCCTGAATCCACGGAGACCCGCAGAGTCTTGCCGTTGAGGACCTCCTCCCGGACCCGGGAAAATATGATGACGTTGGCGTCCACCGCCATGCCGATGCCCAGAATGATGCCCGCAATGCCCGGCAGGTTCATCACCGCCGCAAAAAGGGCCAATATCCAGAACACCAAAAGGATGTAGAGCAGCAGGGCAATGTTCGCCACCAGACCCATGATCCGGTAAAGCAGGAGCATTACCAGCATTACCAATCCCACGCCGATGATGCCGGCGAGAAGGCTCATATCCAGGGCGTCCAGCCCCAGGGTGGGGCCGATGATGGAGGTCTGCACTTCCTTCAGCTCCACCGGAAGCGAACCGGCCCGGATGAGCATGGACAACTCCGCCGTTTCGTCTGTGGTGAAGCTTCCGGTGATCTGGGCCCGGTTCCCGACGATCACCTGAGTGGCCTGGGGAAAGGAAATGACCGAGCCGTCCAGTATGATGTAGATACACTTGTCCACCTGTCCGGTCTCGCTGTTGATCACCGTGCCGTTGGCGGCTCTGCGGGTGGCTTCCTCAAAGAGGACCGCCCCTTCGTCTGTAAATTCCAGGTCCACCGCAGGCATGCCCATCTCGTCCTGGCCCATGGCGGCGTTTTCCACCTCGGCCCCGGTGAGCATCACCGTGCCGTCTCCCAGGGCGAACTGAAGCTGGGCCACCTTGCCTATGGTCTCTATGGCCTCGCTGGCGTTTTCCGCCCCCGGCAGCTCCACGCGGATGCGGTCTTCCCCTTCTATGGTGACCACCGGCTCCGCCAGCCCCATCTGGTTTACCCGTTCCTCTATGATGAGCTGGGTCTGCTCCATCAGAGCGCTCAGATCTGCCCCCGTGGCGTCTGTCTGAGCCTCCATTACCACATAAACGCCGCCTTTGAAATCCAGGCCCAGCTTCAGCTGATCCTTCAACGGGCCTATGGGACCCAGGCCCCACAAGCTGATGAACCAGCCAAAAGCAATGACCAGAACCAAAAACAAAGCAAAAAACTTCTTCATGTCCGCTTTCCTTCCCTTGGATATATAACTAACGCATATTTTACTACTTTTGCGGCTTCCATACAAGGGTTAATCCGTTAATTTTCCATTTTTCAAGGCAGCGGGCTACTGTTCACGGGCGCCGGGGGGGCGGTTTGCCGGACTGTCCTCGTCTGCCTCTATCCTCCCAGATGGACCCCGGCCACTCCGCCGGCGGCTCCCCCCAGAAGACAGAGCAGATATTTCAGTTGAAAAAGCTCCAATCCCTGAAGGCTTCCCAAAAACCAGGCGTTCCCCAGCAGCACCGCCAAAAGGAACAGGAGGGCGCAAAGTCCCCCGTAGAGAAGCCCTCCCTTTTTCATGGCGCTTCCGACGCAGAGCCCCAGAAACAGACAGGAGACCGTCAGAATGGCGATCATCAAATAGGGCGAGCCCGTTTCCGGCAGGGGCGTAAATCTCAGCAACAGCCCCGCCAGGCCCGTCAACAGAAGGAACAATACCGTCGAATACAGAAACGCTTTCAGGATGCGCAGTCCCCTGCCCCTTTCCCTGGTTTTCTCCATGGTCCCCCTCTCCTTTCACCAGCCGCCTGCGCTTCTCCGTTTCTGCCGGCGGGAAGGCTCTCCCACCCCGGCCTTCAAGGAAATGCGGCGGCCATCATAACAAGTATATTGAAAGGAGCGCTTATCCATGAGAAAAAAA
>JAUNBO010000017.1:0-11851 GCA_030527065.1 Bacillota bacterium
TCATAGGCGGCGTTTTTGGCGATGGCCTTGCCGATCTCGATGACGTCGCCGATGATGGCGCTGCCTGTGGGAAGGGGGCCGGCTCCTTTGCCATAGAACATGAGCTCGTCCACGGCGTTGCCCTTTACAAAGACGGCGTTGAATTCGTTGGAGACGGCGGCCAGGGGATGGCTGTCCGGCAGCACCGTGGGCTTTACGCTGTATTCCAGGCTGCCTCCTGCCTTCCGGGCGGTGGCGATGAGCTTGATTTTGCTGCCCGCCGCCTTGGCCTTTTCAATGTCCTCCCGGGTCACCTGGGTAATGCCCTGGGTGGGAATGTTTTCCGGTCTTACCCGCCGGCCAAAAACCAGGGAGATGAGAATGGACAGCTTGTTGGCCACGTCTATGCCCTCCACGTCCGCCGTGGGGTCCGGCTCCGCAAAGCCCAACTCCTGAGCGGTTTTCAGCACGTCGGCATATTCCAGTCCGTATTCCGTCATCTGGGTGAGGATGTAATTGGTGGTGCCGTTGAGGATTCCCAGGATCTCTATATATTCGTTGGCCTGGAGGGATTGGGTGAGGGCGGTGAGGATGGGGATGCCGCCTCCTACGCTGGCCTCGTAGCGGAACATGACGCGGTTTTTCTCCGCAGCCTCCCGCAGGGCTTCGTAGTCCGCCGCTACGGCGGCCTTGTTGGCGGTGACCACATGCTTTCCGTTCTCCATGGCCCGGACCATAAAGTCCCCTTCGTTCTTGATGCCCAGAAGGCCGATGACGATGTCTATCCCCGGGTCTTTAAAGAGCTGGTCCGGGTCCTGGGTGAAAAGAGATCGGGGAACAGAGATATCCCTTTTCCGGTCCACGTCTCTCTCCAGCACTTTGGTGATCTCAAAATCCAGCCCCGTGGTTTTCTGAATGATAGTCCGGTTCATCTCCAGAGTCTTCCAGGTGCCCACGCCGATATTTCCAAGGCCCATCAGGCCGATCTGTATTTTCTTCTGTATCATTTTCCCCGCCTCCTAAAATATTTTAATGTCATTATAATATAATTCGCCAAAATTGTCTTTAAAATTTCCAAAAAATTTATTATATTATAGGTATGGGTAAAAAAGCGGCGGCCGGAGAGCAAAGGCTATTCCCGGCGGCAGATTTTTTACCGCTCCCGGCATGGGTATAGAATGGCACGGGTTTGCAAAAGGTAAAGGCGATGAGACTGGGATACGATCTAACAATTGAGCAGACGCAAAAGCTTGTAATGACGCCGGAGCTGATACAGGCCATCCAGATCCTGCAGTTCACCACGCAGGAGCTGGAGACTTATGTGGAGGAGCAGCTTCTGACCAACCCCATTCTGGAGCCGCAGAAGGCGCCGGAGCAGCCTGACGAAAACCGGGAAGAACGGGAAAGCCGGGAAGAGCGGGACGGCGAATATGAAAAAAAGCAGGAAGGGCTGGATTCGGAGTTCGACTGGGCGGAGCATTTTAAAGAGCGGGAGTACGACGACATCAGCTACCGGCAGGAATACATCCCGGACAAGCCGGAGTATCACTTTGAGCAGTTCACCTCTCAGGACGTGACTCTGACGGAGCACCTGCTGTTCCAGCTCCAGTTTGCCGACATGAAGCCCGCCTGCCGCCGGGCGGCCCGCTATCTGGTGGAAGCCCTGGATGAAAACGGCTATCTCACGGTCACCGTGGAGGAAGCGGCGGTACAGCTTGGGGTTTCGGAGAGCCTGGTCCTGCTGGCGCTGGATGCGGTCCAGAGCCTGGAGCCTACGGGAGTGGGGGCCAGAGACCTGCGGGAGTGCCTCTTGTTGCAGCTCACCGCCATGGGGGAGAATACGCCGGAGGTCCGGGCCATTGTGGAGAGCCACCTGGAGGACATTGCCGCCAACCGGCTCCAAAGCATCGCCAGGGCGGTGAACATTTCCGTGGCCGAGGTCCAGGAGATCGGCGACCTGATCCGCAGCCTGGAGCCCAAGCCCGGACGGCAGTACGGCTCCGGCGGCGGCAACCGCTACATCGTCCCCGACGTCACCGTGGAAAAGGTGGACGGCGAATATGTGGTGCTGGTCAACGAAAGCAGCGCTCCCCGGCTGGGCATCAGCCCGGAATACCGGAAAATGCTCCGGGAAGCGGATAAGGATTCCCATCTCTCCCAGTTTCTTACGGGGCGCTTGAATTCGGCGCTCTGGCTCATCAAAAGCATAGAGCAGCGGCGGCAGACCATATACAACGTGGTCACCGCTGTGGTCAATTATCAAAAGGAATTTTTTGAGCAGGGGCGTCAGCACCTGAAGCCTCTCACCCTGAAGCAGATCGCCGAGGAGGTGGGCATCCACGAATCCACCGTCAGCCGCTCCGTCAACGGGAAATACATGCAGACGCCCCGGGGCGTTTTTGAGATCAAGTTCTTCTTCACCAGCGGCGTCAGCGGCGGGGAAGGAGGCGTTTCTTCGGAGAGCGTAAAGAGCATGCTGCAGGAGCTGGTGGACAGCGAGGATCCCAAGGCCCCTTACAGCGATCAGGCCATGGTGGAGCTGCTTGCGGAAAAAGGCGTGGAGCTTTCCCGCCGTACCGTGGCAAAATACCGGGACGAAATGGGCGTCCCTTCATCCTCAAAAAGAAAGAGATTTTGATATGTTGCGGAAGAACTCCACGGATCGCTGATTCGTGGTTTCTCACATTATAAAAGAAAGAGGGTTGTAAAATGAAAAAGACGGTCAGAGACATTCCTGTAAAGGGGAAGCGGGTCATTGTTCGATGCGATTTCAACGTCCCTATGAAGGAAGGAGCGATCACCGACGACAGCAGGATAACGGCGGCTCTGCCCACCATAGAATACCTGCTGAAGGAAGGGGCCTCCGTGATTCTGATGTCTCATCTGGGCAGGCCGGAAGGAGAGGCCAACATGAAATACAGCCTGAAGCCTGTGGCGGTACGGCTGACGGAGCTTCTGGGGCGGGAGGTGCGCTTCTGCGGTTCCCCGGCGGTGGTGGACCAGGCAGTGAAGGCGGCGGCGGCGGAGCTGCAGCCCGGTCAGGTGATGCTGCTGGAAAACGTGCGGTTCCGGAAGGAGGAGACCAAGAACGGAGAGGCCTTTTCCAGGGAGCTGGCGGAGCTGGCGGACCTTTACGTCAACGACGCCTTCGGCACCGCCCACCGGGCCCATTCCTCCACAGAGGGCATTGCGGCTTACCTGCCTGCCGTTTCCGGCTTTCTTATAGAGAAGGAGCTCCGCTTCCTGGGAGACGCAGTGGACGCTCCGGAGCGGCCTTTGCTGGCGATTTTGGGCGGAGCCAAGGTCAGCGACAAAATACCGGTGATCAAGAGGCTTCTGGAAAAGGTGGACGAGATCCTCATCGGCGGCGGCATGGCCTTTACCTTTCTGAAAGCCCAGGGCCACGAGGTGGGGAATTCCAAGCTGGAAAGCGAAATGACAGAGCTGGCGGGCCATATCCTGGAAGAGGCCGGGGAAAAGGGCGTAAAAATACTGTTGCCTGTGGACGTGGTGGCGGCGGCGGCGTTCGATAACGACGCAGAGCGCAAGGTCTGCCCGGTGGACGGCATCCCGGCGGACTGGATGGGTCTGGACATCGGGCCGGAGACGGTGGAACTGTTCCGGGAAGCCGTGGCCGCTGCGAAAACCATTGTCTGGAACGGCCCCATGGGCGTCTTTGAGATGTCCAATTTTGCCGGAGGCACCAGGGCCATAGCCGGGGCCATGGCGGAAAGCGGCGCAGTCACCGTGGTGGGAGGCGGAGATTCTTCTGCGGCGGTCCAGGCCCTGGGCTTTGGAGACAAGATGACGCATATTTCCACAGGAGGCGGCGCTTCCCTGGAATTTCTGGAAGGAAAGGTCCTGCCCGGCGTGGCGGCCCTGGAAGACAAATAGGAGGAGCGGAATGAGAAAACCCTTCATCGCCGGCAACTGGAAAATGTTTAAGACCATAAGGGAAGCCAGGGAATTTGCGGCGGAGTTCAGGCAGATCTATGTACCTTCGGACGTGAAGGTGGCCGTATGCGCCCCCTTTCTCCAGCTGGCCGCTTTAAAAGAGGCGTTTCAGGGCACGGATATCAAGGTGGGGGCTCAGAACATGCATTTTGCAGAGGAGGGAGCCTACACCGGAGAGGTCTCGGCGGCCATGCTGGCGGAGCTTCAGGTTGATTACTGCATCATAGGCCATTCGGAACGCCGGCAGTATTTCAACGAAACGGACGAGACCGTCAACAAAAAGCTCCATCAGGCCTTCAAATGGAACATCGGCCCCATCCTCTGCGTGGGAGAGACCCTGGAGGAACGGGATGGAGACCGGGCTCTGGAGGTGGTGGAGCGCCAGCTGCGGGGGGCTCTGGAAGGGCTTTCGGAGGAGCAGGTCGGAGCCCTTACGGTGGCCTACGAGCCCGTCTGGGCCATAGGGACCGGCCGCACTGCCAGCCCGGAACAGGCGGATGAGATGTGCGGCCACATCCGCAGGGTCATAGGAAACCTTTACAGCGAAGAGGCGGCGGACCGCACCGTCATCCAGTACGGCGGAAGCGTGAAACCGTCCAACGCCTCGGAGCTGATGAACATGTACGAGATCGACGGGGCTCTGGTTGGCGGTGCCAGCCTGAAGCCTGCGGATTTTCTGGAAATCATAAATTTTTAGGAGGTAAAAAGGAATGTGTTACATTGAAGATCTGACAGCCCGGGAAGTTCTGGATTCCAGAGGGAACCCCACGGTAGAGGTGGAGCTGTATTTAGAAGACGGCACTATGGGAAGGGCCATGGTGCCCTCCGGCGCTTCCACCGGCGTCTTTGAAGCCGTGGAGATGCGGGACGGAGATAAGAGCCGTTATCTGGGGAAGGGCGTCCTCAACGCAGTGAACAACGTCAACGATATCATTGCGGAGGAAGTGATAGGCATGAACGTCTTTGACCAGGTGGCCCTGGACAAATTCCTCATAGAGCTGGACGGCACCCCCAACAAAGGCAAGCTGGGAGCCAACGCCATCCTGGCCGTGTCCCTGGCGGCGGCCCGGGCGGCGGCGGAATCCCTGGGGCTGCCCCTGTTCCGCTATCTGGGCGGCGTCAACGCCAAGGTCCTGCCCGTGCCCATGATGAACATCCTCAACGGCGGCGCTCATGCCGACAACAACGTGGACATCCAGGAATTCATGGTGATGCCCGTGGGAGCCGGCAGCTTCCGGGAAGGGCTGCGGATGGGAGCGGAGATCTTCCACAACCTGAAGGCCGTGCTGAAGGGCAAGGGCCTGAATACCTCCGTAGGCGACGAGGGGGGCTTTGCCCCCGACCTGGGCTCCAACGAAGAGGCCCTGGCAGCCATCGTGGAAGCCATAGAGCGGGCGGGCTACGCCCCCGGCCGGGATGTGAAGCTGGCCCTGGATGTAGCGGCCTCCGGTCTTTACGACGAAGAAAGCAAGATCTATACCCTGGCCGCCGAAAACAAAAAGCTGACGGCAAGCCAGCTGGTGGACTTCTACGAGGACCTCATAAACAAATATCCGGTGATCTCCATAGAGGACGGTCTGGCGGAGGACGACTGGGAAGGCTGGCAGCTGATGACCAAACGCCTGGGCGGACGCATCCAGATAGTGGGAGACGACCTCTACGTCACCAACACGGAGCGGCTTTCCAAAGGCATCCAGCTCAACGCCAGCAATTCCATCCTCATCAAAGTGAACCAGATAGGGACCCTTACGGAAACCCTGGACGCCATTGAGATGGCCAAAAAGGCCGGCTACACCGCAGTGGTGTCCCACCGCTCCGGGGAAACGGAAGACGTGACCATCGCTGACATCGTGGTGGGGCTCAACGCAGGCCAGATCAAGACCGGCGCCCCCTCCCGCACCGACCGGGTGGCCAAGTACAACCAGCTCCTCCGCCTGGAAGACCTGCTGGGGGATGGGGCCCAGTATGCCGGGAACAGCGCATTCTACAATCTGAAATAAATCTGCAACAGCCGGGGCGGCAGAGGCTAAAAGGGAAAAAAATGCTTGTATTTTGCCGTAAGCTGTGCTAAACTCTATAAGCGAATCGTTTGTGGAGGTGCAGAGGTGAAATTAGTTTTGGGTATTTTGCTTGCCATTGCCAGCTTGGTGCTGATTGCCAGCATCTTGCTCCAGTCCGGGAAAAGCGCAGGCCTGTCCGGCGCCATCGGAGGCGGAGCGGAGCAGCTTTTCGGTAAAAAGAAGGGCAGAGGCTACGAGGCCATCCTGAGCAAGGTCAGCATAGTGGGCGCTGTGGTGTTCATAGTGTGCTCGCTGGCGATGGTCGCCATGGAATAATGACGGCTGAAACGGGAAAAGAAAATCATTCCATACAGGGATAGCGTCGTTAAGAGGTGTTTTGAGGAACGCCTCTTAATGTTGTAGTCTTATGGCAGGAAACAAAGGAGGAAAAGAAAGAAAATGAACACGCTTGCAATTATCATCCCGGTCTGCGGCGTCCTGGCGCTGGTAGTGGCTTATGCCCTGTCCGCCTGGATCAGCAAAGTGGATGAAGGCACCGACAGGATGAAAGAGATCTCTTCCTACATCAGGGAAGGCGCCATGGCGTTTCTCAGGAGAGAATACAAGGCCATGGTCATCGTCATCGTGGTATTATTTGTAATTTTAGGCGTAGGCATCGATTGGGTCACAGCTGTGCTGTATCTGGTAGGCGCCTGCTTTTCTATATTGGCCGGCAACTTCGGCATGAGAGTGGCCACCAAGGGCAACGTCCGGACGGCCAACGCCGCCAGAGAAGGCGGAATGTCCAAGGCTTTGAAGGTGGCCTTCCGCAGCGGCGCCGTCATGGGTCTCTGCGTGGTGGGTCTGGGCCTCTTCGGCCTGGGCCTGGCCTTTGTGGTCCTGGGCGTGGAGCAGGTCTCCGTGGTCACGGGCTTCAGCCTGGGCGCTTCCTCCATGGCCCTCTTCGGCCGTGTGGGCGGCGGCATCTACACCAAGGCCGCCGACGTAGGCGCAGACCTGGTGGGTAAGGTGGAAGCCGGCATTCCCGAGGACGATCCCCGGAATCCCGCCGTCATCGCCGATAACGTAGGGGACAACGTAGGCGACGTAGCCGGCATGGGTTCCGACCTCTTTGAATCCTATGTGGGCTCCTTTGTGTCCGCCATCACCCTGGCTGTGATCATCCCGGAAATCATTCCCCAGATCGGCGCAGCCTTTGAGCTGCCGCCCATGGCCGGCTGCCTCTTCCCACTGCTGCTGGGCGCCATAGGCATCATCGCCTCTATCATAGGCATTATGATGGTCCGGGGCAAGGAGGGCGGAAACCCTGCGGCGGCCCTGAATATGGGTACTTACATCAGCGGCGTCATTGTGGCCGTATGTGCGTTCATTCTCAGCAAGGTGATGCTGGATACCTACAACTGCGCCGTAGCCGTGCTGGCGGGCCTGGTAGTGGGCATCGCCATCGGCAAGATCACCGAGATTTATACCTCCGGAGATTATAAATCCGTCAAGAAAATCGCAGAGCAGTGCCAGACAGGCGCCGCCACCACCATCATCAGCGGTTTTGCCGTGGGCATGCTGTCCACAGTCTGGCCCATCATCTGCATTGCCGTGGGCATTCTGGTCGCCAACGCCTTTGCCGGCCTCTACGGCATTGCCCTGGCCGCCGTGGGTATGCTGGCCACCACCGGCATGGTAGTCGCAGTAGACGCTTACGGCCCCGTATCCGACAATGCCGGCGGCATTGCGGAGATGTCCGAGCTTCCAAAGGAAGTCCGTACCATCACCGACAAGCTGGATTCCGTAGGAAACACCACCGCCGCCATCGGCAAGGGCTTTGCCATCGGCTCTGCGGCCCTCACTGCCCTGGCCCTGTTCGCCTCTTACTCTCAGGTGGTGAACCTTTCCTCCATCAGCCTGCTGGATCCCAAGGTAATTGCGGGCCTGTTCATCGGCGCCATGCTGCCCTTCCTGTTCTCGGCTCTCACCATGAGCTCCGTAGGAAAGGCCGCCAATCAGATGATAGAAGAAGTGCGCCGTCAGTTCCGGGAAAACAAGGGAATCATGGAAGGCACCACAAAGCCGGACTATGCCCGCTGCGTAGACATCAGCACCAAGGCTGCGCTGAAGGAAATGGTGGCTCCCGGCCTGCTGGCTATTATAGCTCCCCTGGCGGTGGGTCTCCTTATGGGCCCCGAGGCTCTGGGCGGCCTGCTGGCCGGCGCCCTGTCCGCCGGCGTCCTCCTGGCCATCATGATGGCCAATGCCGGAGGCGCCTGGGACAACGCCAAGAAGTACATTGAAGAAGGAAATTACGGCGGCAAGGGCAGTGAAGCCCACAAGGCCGGCGTGGTAGGAGACACCGTAGGCGATCCCTTCAAGGATACCTCCGGACCTTCCATCAACATCCTCATCAAGCTGATGACCATTGTGGCCGTGGTGTTCGCTCCCATCTTCATGACGGTAGGCGGCATCATCTAAATAATATTCCTGCTTCGTCGGGGCCAGAGAGCCCCGGTGCAGGGTTCATGAAATCTAAAAAACCTCCGCCGGCATGGCCTGACCATACCGGCGAAGGTTTTTGTATTTTGGAGGATCTGTATTCGGCGGCCTGCCGCTGTTTGCGGGAGGCGATTACTTTATGATCTCAAACTCCTGTATGCCCATGTAGCCGGGAGCGATCTCATATTTCTCAAAGACGATAACGGCGTTGCCCGCTTCATTCACATAGAAGGGCTGATCGGAGCGGATGGTGCTGAAGCCCTCTACGCCTTCGCTGCCGTCGAAGTACATGTTGCCCTCTATCTGGCTGCGAAGGGCGATCTCCTCTGCGATCTGCGGGTTGGCGATCTCCATATAGTCCGGTCCCAGCAGATCTTCCAGGGACAGGGCCTGGCTTGTATTCAGATCGTAGTTGTAATAGAAGAGCTCCGTGTAGGCGCTGGCGATGCTTTCTGTCTGGTAGACGGCGAAGGAAAGGACATCCTTGCTGATGCACTTCACCTCGTAATCCACGAAGATCTCCCGGGGAATGTAGTCCTCCTCCGTGCCGCCGGTGGCCAGGTAAGCTTCCTTGTATTCCTCCATCATCACCTTGGATTCCTCCACGGCGGCGTCTACCTGTTCGCTGACCAGCCGGTTGATCTCCTCTTGAAGCTCCTCGTTTTCCAGGCCTTCAATGCCCGGGATCTCCAGGTCCGCCACATAAGCGTCGGTTTCTTCGTGAACGCTCTTGATGGTCAGCACTCTGGCCAGGTCTCCTATGACGGGAATGCCGTCCACGGAGGCGGCGAAGGCCGGGCTGGCGTTCACCCCTGCGCCCAGGCCCAGGACTGCCAGGGCCAGGGCCGCCGCTACGCCGCCCCATACCTTTTTATAACGTTTTCTTGTTTCCCTGATGCTTTCTTCTCTCATTTTCTCTTTCCCCTTTTCAGTCGCTGAAATGGTTTCTTCCCCTTTTGAAATCATTTCTTCCCCTTTTGAACCTTTTTCCTCTTCCAGGCGGAGCTCTTCTTCTGCCTGCCGCATGGCCCGGGAGACCCGGAGGGACAGCTGCGCCGGGATCTCAATGCTCTCATATTCCTTTCTGAGCGTTTCCAGAACGCAGACGCCCTTGTCTCTTTCATTGCTCACAGGCAAACACACCTCCTTCCATTTCGGTATGCAGTGCGGAAAGTCCCCGGTAGAGCCTGCTCTTTACGGTGCTCAGGTTTTCCTCCAGCAGCTCTGCGATCTCAGAAAGCTGCCGGTCTTCAAAGTACCGCAAGATGATGACGGCCTTGGTACTGGGATCCAGCCGTTCCATGGCTTCCCGCAGGTCCATCAGCTCCGCCCGGCCTGCCAGCGGGTCCTCGCTCTCTTCCTTCAACTGCGCCGGGTCTGTGACTTCCAGGCGTTTGTTCCGGCGGAGCTCATCCACGCACAGGCGGATCAGCACCTTGTAGAGCCAGGGCCTTGCCTGGGAAGGGTCCGCTATTTCGCCGTGGCTTTTCAGCGCCCGGTAAGCGGTCTCCTGCACCAGATCCATGGCCGTTTCCGGCGAATGGACGTAGCTGTAGGCCATGCGGTATAACCCCTGCTGATTTTCCTCTATACAGGCCGTAAGGGCACGGTAGATCTCTTGTTTTGTTGCCGGCATTTTTTCCGTCCTCCTTACACTATTATAACGCTTCAAAGGGGCAAAAAGTTTCATTGGCAAAAAAACCATTTTTTATGCTGTTTGAAAGCCTGCGGCGCGAAACATAATACAAAGTGAAAGGAGAGGTGAAAAGCATGAAATATATGAGAATTCTTTTGGTAATGCTGATGGTTTTGGCTTTGTTGGCCGTCTCCGGCTGCGGCCAGAACGATAACGCCGGCTATGGCGACAACAACGGACTCACAGATATGACCGATAACAACGGAACAGACAATGGTAACGGCGATACCAACGGAACCGGCAATAACGGCGTCAATGACGGCGACCGGAACGGCAGCGGCGACGGTATGTTGAACAACGGCGACGGGCTGTTGGAAGACGGCGCCGGCGGTGCGGGGAATTACTAAAAGCCCTGTGAACTGCAAGACGGAGAAGCAGCCCGGACAGGACTGCTTCTCTGCATGTATCGAAACCGGTTTCTGTGTTTTAGGCCGCCCCCCTGGCACCCCTTGAATAGTAACAAGCGCAGAATGGCTTCCGGGGAAATTCCGGACTTGCCTTTTTTGTTTTGTCGTGGTTTACTTAGAAGTGGAAAGAGTATTGGAGGAGGGGCCTCCGGGCCCGGTAAGGAGGACAAGGCAATGGCTACGGAAAAGGATCTTATCATTTTGCATTCCAACGACCTTCACGGAGATTTTCTGGCGGAAGAGGTGGACGAGAACTTAATAGGAGGCGTGTCCCGCCTTTCCGGCTACATCAACAAGGTGAGGGACGAAAACGAAAACAGCCTTTACGCAGTGGCGGGAGACATGTTCCGGGGCTCCGTCATAGACTCGGAATTTCAGGGCATGTCCACCATAGAGATCATGAACCTGCTGGGGCCCGATGTGGTTTCCCTGGGAAATCACGAGGTAGACTACGGCATCGCTCACCTGATCTTTCTGGAGCGCTGCGCCAAGTTCCCCATAGTGAACGCCAATCTGTACATCAAGACCACGGGGCAGCGTCTCTTCAACGCCTATAAAATATTAAGGGTAGGCGGCATGACGGTGATGTTCATAGGCATCCTTACGGAGAGCATCATGGACCGGGCCAAAATGGACCAGCTGCTGGGGAGCTTTGTGGACGTGGCGGAGGCGGCGCAGGAAGTGGGCAAGATCTGCAACGCTCACAAGAAGGTGGACGTGGACCTGACCGTGCTGCTGACCCACATCGGCTTTGAAGAGGATAAGCAGCTGGCGGCGCTCCTGGACCCGGGTTGGGGAGTGGACATCATCATCGGCGGCCATTCCCATACCCTGCCGGAGGAGCCGGCGAAGGTGAACGGGGTGCTCATCGTTCAGGCGGGTACCGGCACGGACCAGATCGGCCGCTTCGATATCAAGGTGGATACGGACACCAATTCCGTGGCGTCTTACAGCTGGCGGACCGTCCCCATAGACGAGGACCATTGCCCCAGAGATACGGCGCTGGAAGCGGTCCTTAAAAAATATAAGACGGTGACGGACAAGAAATACGGCAGGATCCTCACCCATCTGACCCGGCAGCTGACCCATCCGGAGCGCACGCAGGAAACGGAGATGGGCAACCTCTTTTCGGATATTTTGCAGGAAGAGCTGGGAGTGGACATCATGTTCCTGGGCTCCGGCAGCGTGCGCCTGGAGCAGATGGGGCCCATCCTGGAGTTCGGCGAGCTGGTGGAGGTATATCCCTACGACGACGCCGTCTACCATCTGCAGGTCACCGGCGCACAGCTCCGGAAGATGTTCCTGCATAT
>JAUNBO010000017.1:11951-18316 GCA_030527065.1 Bacillota bacterium
TCCTGCATAGATATCTTTGACGAGTATTTCACCACCCATCCCCATCTGACGGCCAACGTGGAAGGGCGCATGGTGATAGAAGAATAGCCGGCGGCAGGTCCCGGCTTCAGGAAAGGGTCTACGATATGGACAAGGACAGATATGTTTCCACTTTTTCCACCCGCTATGCCAGCCCGGAGATGCAGGCTCTCTTTTCAGAGGAATTCAAATTCCGTACCTGGCGGAGGCTGTGGATCGCTTTGGCGAAGGCCGAAAAGGCTTTGGGCCTTCCCATCAGCGGAGAGCAGATCGCCGAAATGGAGCGTCATGCGGAGGGAATCAATTATGCCGTGGCGGAGGAACGGGAACGGCAGGTGCGTCACGACGTTATGGCGCACGTTTACGCCTACGGGCAGCAATGCCCCCTGGCGGAGCCCATCATCCATCTGGGGGCCACCTCCTGCTATGTGGGAGACAACACCGATGTGATCATAATGCGGGAGGCGGGGAGGCTGCTCATAAGCAAGCTGGCCCAGGTGATGAAAAACCTGGCGGCCTTCGCCGACGAATATAAGGCCCTGCCCTGTCTGGGCTACACCCATTTGCAGCCGGCTCAGCTGACCACCGTGGGGAAGCGGGCTGCGCTGTGGCTGTACGATCTCACCCTGGATATGGAAGAGCTGCAGCGGCGGACGGAAGGCCTGAAGCTTTTGGGCTCCAAGGGCACCACGGGGACCCAGGCCAGCTTTCTGGAGCTTTTTGAGGGAGACCACGGGAAGGTGAAAGAACTGGAGGCCCGCATTGCCCGGGACATGGGCTTTGCCGCCTGCGTGCCCGTGTCCGGCCAGACCTATTCCAGGAAGGTGGACGCTTACATGCTGTCGGCCCTTTCGGGCATTGCCCAGAGCGCATATAAGTTTTCCAACGACCTGCGGCTGCTGCAATCCTTTGAAGAGGTGGAAGAGCCCTTTGAGAAAAACCAGATAGGCTCCTCCGCCATGCCTTATAAAAGGAACCCCATGCGCTGCGAGCGCATGGGTGCCCTGGCCCGTTACGTCATGACCGACGCCCTGAACCCGGCCTTTACGGCGGGGACCCAGTGGTTTGAGCGCACGCTGGACGATTCCGCCAACCGGCGCATCGCCGTGTCTGAGGCCTTCCTGGCGGCGGACGCCATCCTGAACCTCTATATCAACGTCAGCGCCGGCCTGGTGGTCTACCCCCGGGTGATAGAGCGGCGGCTCCGGGAAAAGCTGCCTTATATGGCCACGGAAAACATCCTTATGCGGGCGGTGAAGAAGGGCGGCAACCGGCAGGAGCTTCACGAACGCCTGCGGGTCCATTCCCAGGCCGCCGCCGCAGCGGTGAAGCTCCAGGGACGCTCCAACGATCTCATAGAGCGCATTGCTGCGGATCCGGCCTTCGGCCTTTCGCCGGAGGAGCTGTCGGAGCTGCTGGAGCCTTCCTTGTATACGGGACGCTGCAAGGAGCAGGTGGAGGAATTTCTGGCGGAGACGGTGGCGCCTCTGCTGGCCCCCTTTGCGGGGATGGAAATACACGGGGAGCTAAAGGTTTAACCTGCGTGCGCAGTGACCGCTGTGACGGCAGCGGGGAAAGCCCCGCCGGGCCGGCGGATTTAAGAAAGTGTTAATATTTCGGCTATGATTTATTTACAAAAGAGGGGTACAATGAATTTGTAAGCAGGTTTACAAATTCAAAAGGGGGATGAAATATCATGAAAAAGAAAAAGCATCTGACTACTCTGGTCTGCCTCATCGTGGGAATGCTGGTCCTCACCTCGGCGGTGTACGCCAACTACGACAGCGCCAGCGGCTACAGCAACTACAAGGACGCCCTCAAGTATCTGGCGTTCAACACCAACAATGTGACCATAGAGGGGAGCATCGTCCTGAGCCTGGACGGAGAAGAGCTGCTGAACCAGGGGGTGGCCGCCAAGTACGAAAACGGCGAGAACAAGAACAGCATCTACTCCTATGCGGAGACCAACGGAGAAAAAACATACCAGCAGTACGTATACGACAACGGAAAAGAGTATGTGAACTACGACCCGGAAACGAACAGCTATTACAGCTGGGAATATGATTCCTCTTATTCCTCCGGCGCAGAGAATCTGATGGGAGTGGACATGAACGACTCCACCGAGCGGAAGGCCATACGCTTTGCAGAGCTTCTGGCAGATACGCTGGTGGGAGACCTGAAGAACAACGTGGTGCTGGTTTCTCAGCAGGACGGCGTACGGGAATACGCCATCAACCTCTCCCAGAGCCAGATACCGGAGGTGGTGAACGCAGGCCTTTCCTTCCTGTTTACTGCCAGCAACGCCGCCTATGCCGGTTATGAGGATCAGGGGGTCCCGTCCTCTGCGCCTTGTTATGTGAGTTACGAGGACTATTACGAAACCTTCCAGGTATGGTGTGCCTCCAACCTCGGCGAAGAGTCGCTGACAGAGGAAGATATGGAAGCCTTGATGAGGGGAGAACACGACGATCAGGACCGCCTGGGTGAACTGATGTACGAAATGGACGATCACTATGAAACCGTTCTGACGGAACTGGGAGATGAAGGCATCCTCCACGTGGCCGGCGACGGAAGCTACACCCTTTACGCCACCGAAGAAGAGTACGATATCGCCATGGGTTATACCAGCGAAAACTACTTCAACAGCACGGACGTCATGCTGCTTATGGGAGACGACCCCTACATCAGCGACGCCGTCTGCAAGGTGACCCTGGATGAAGAGGGAAGGCTCATAGCCAACTACATCGAGGCCACCCTTACCGGTGTGGATGAGAACGGCCAGGCCCATTCGGCCACCCTGAAGATCAACGCCGTCATATCCGATTACGGCACCACCGTGGCCGACGTCTTCGATGCGGAAGGCAAGATTGAAGGGCGGTAATTGGCCGGCCCCGGTGCGGACGGCAGCGGGGGAAGCAAAAGCAAGATATCATATTTAGCAAGACCTTATCGGCTGCCGGCCTGTGCCGGCGGTCGATAATGTATGATAAGGGGAATTATATGGAAAGGGTATTGGAAGCGGAAAAGCTGACCAAGCTTTATAAGAACGGGAGAGGCGTCAGAGACGTGAGCTTCTCCATGGAGCGGGGGGACATCGTGGGCCTGCTGGGGCCCAACGGCTCCGGCAAGACCACCATCATGAAGACCATCATGGGCCTGTGCCACGCCACCGGCGGCCGGGTCACCCTCTTCGGCGAGGACGTGGAGGAAAATGCGGAGAGAAGCCTCCGCAAGGTGGGAGGCCTCATAGAAAGGCCGGCCATCTTTGAATATCTCACCGCCCAGGAAAACATGGAGATGGCGGGACGCTACTATCCGGAGGTGGACGGAGAGCGCATCAGCCACCTGCTGCAGGTGGTGCGGATGGAGAAATACAGGAAAGAAAAGGCGGGACGCTTTTCCCTGGGGATGAAGCAGCGGCTGGGCCTGGCCATGGCCCTCCTTTCCGAGCCGGAGCTGGTGGTGCTGGATGAGCCCACCAACGGCCTGGACATAGAAGGCACCGTGGACGTAAGAGAGATCATTCTGCAGATGGCGGAGAAGAAGGGGGTTTCCTTCCTCATTGCCAGCCACCTGGCGCCGGAGCTGGAAAAGACCTGCACCAAGGTGGCGGTGATCCACGAAGGCGAGCTGCTCTCCTTTGAGACCATGGAGGAAGCCCTGCGGCTGAACCCCTCCCTGGAGGACTATTTTCTGTCCCGGGTAAAGGACCGCCGGGGCTCCATTTTGATTTGACAGCCGTCAGGGGGAATTTACAGTGAACATTTTTACGGCAGATCTGCGGAATCAGATGAGAAAGCTGACCGCAAGAAAAAAATACATCGTCTTTTTGATTATAGAGATCTTGATTTGCGTGTTGTGGTGCGTCATCAGCCTGGCTCTGGGCCGGGTGGCCGCCGGCAGCGTGGCTTCAGATCTCCTGCTGGCGGATATGCCCATGAGCATGCTGGGCTTTTTCACCCAGATATATACGCCGCTGATCATCTTTATGGCCGCCTGCGACCTCTTTACTTCAGAGGTCCACGACGGCACCATACGGGCGGGCTTTATGCGCCCGGTGAGCCGGTTCAAGCAATTTGCCAGCCGGGTCCTGGCCATCTGGATTTTAGCGGCAGTGTACCTGGTGGTGCTGTTCGTGCTGACCACCGCCATCAAGGGGGTCCTGGCGGGCTCAACGGCGGGCCTGGGAGCGTCCTTCATTTCCTATTTCCTGGACCTGGCGCCCCTGCTGGTGCTGGTGCTCTTCGCCGCCTTCATCAATCAATTTTCCGGGAGCCCGTCCCTTTCCGTCATCCTTTGTGTTATTCTGTACATAGGCTTTTATGTATTGGGCATATTGGAGCCCAGAATGAGCGGGCTTCTCTTTACCGGTTATCTCCAGTGGCACAACCTCTGGGTGGGGACGGCCCTGCCCTTTGGAGCGGCCCTGGCCAAGGTGGGCATTCTGGCGGGCTACGGCATGGTGCTGGGCTGCGCCGGCTATTACCTGTTTGAGCGGAGAGAGGTATAACGCAAGGGGTGGCGTATGAAGACCCTCAGAGGACGTTTTATCCGGACCAACATATGGATGGCGGCACTGTCGGCGGCCTGGGCCCTGGTGGTGCTGGCAGGCCTGCTGCTGGCGTATCTGAGCTGGGCCCAGGACGATTCCCGGAAGCTCATAGGGGACGTGGTGGCCCTTTTTTCCGGCGAATCTCAGGAAAAGGACGATTTTCTGCTCTTTATCCTGCTCTGGGTGATCCTGGTGGCCCTTCTGGTGCTGGCCACCTGCATCTTCCTCAGCACCCGCCTTTCCCGGGCGGTGCTGCGGCCTCTGGCGGAGCTCCGGCAGGCCGCCGACAACATCGCCAAAGGAGAACTGGACTTCGACGTCATGTCCTGGGAGGACCAGGAGTTAGAGGAGCTTTGCCGCTCCTTTGAAGAGATACGCAAGCGATTGAAGGCCAATGCGGAAAAGGAGCTGAAGGCGGAGGAAGAGCGGAGCCTGCTCATCGCCAATCTCTCCCACGATCTCCGGACCCCCATCACCACCATAAAGGGCTATTCAGAGGGCCTCCGGGACGGTGTGGCAGCTTCTCCCGAAAAGACCCGTCAATATCTGGATACCATTTATAACA
This sequence comes from Bacillota bacterium, assembly GCA_030527065.1. Lineage (GTDB taxonomy): Bacteria > Bacillota > Clostridia > Peptostreptococcales > Anaerovoracaceae > JAEELK01. The sequence goes on from JAUNBO010000017.1 coordinate 17,087, forward strand.
AGGCGGTGGTGCTGGAACGGCTGGTGGAGAGCATGACGGAATTCTCCGAGCTGGAGCTGGGGCGGCTGCAATATGCCATGGAATATGTGGACATGACGGCCTATCTGAAGGACCTGGCGGAGGAATACCGGCCGGAGGCGGAGGAACGGGGATTCCGTTTTGAAGCCCGGCTGCCGGAGGAGCCCCTTATGGTGGTGGCGGACCGGGGGAAGTTGAAACGGGTCCTGGACAATCTCGTCTCCAACGCCATGAAGTACAATAAAGAGGGGGGCTCTGTGCTCCTCAGCGCCGAAACTGACGGCAGGGGGGTGCTGGTGTGCGTGTCGGATACGGGGACCGGCATCCGCCGGGAGGACCTGGGACGAGTCTTTGACGTTTTCTACCGGGGGGACGAGGCCAGAAGCAGCAGCAAGGGCAGCGGCCTGGGGCTGGCCATCGCCCGTCAGATCGCCGAGGACCACCGGGGAAAGATATGGATGAAGAGCGAAGACGGAAGCGGCGCCCAGGTGTTTCTGTATCTTCCCTTGCGGGACAGGAGGACGGACAGATGAGGATCCTGATCATTGAGGACGAAAAGAGCATAGCGGAGCTGGAACGGGATTATCTGGAGATCAGCGGCTTTGAATGCGACCTGGCGGAGGACGGCCTCGCCGGATTGGATCTGGCCCTGGAAAGGGACTATGCGCTCATCATATTGGACCTGATGCTTCCGGGACTGGACGGCTTCTCTGTCTGCGCCAAAATACGGGAGAAGAAGGACACGCCTCTCATCATCCTCTCCGCCCGGCAGGAGGACATAGACAAGGTGCGGGGCCTGGGGCTGGGCGCCGACGATTACATGACCAAGCCCTTCAGCCCCAGCGAGCTGGTGGCCCGGGTGAAGGGGCACATTGCCCGCTACGACAGGCTGACGGGCGGCCGGAAGACCGACGAAAACATACTGAAAATACGCAGCCTGGAAATCAACAAGGCCAACCGGCAGGTCTTTGTGGGCGGGGAAGAAAAGATCATGCCCGCCCGGGAATACGATCTGCTGCTGTTTCTGGCGGAAAACCCCAACCGGGTCTTTTCCAAGGAGCAGCTTTTCGACCGGGTGTGGGGCATGGACGCCCTGGGGGACATCTCCACGGTGACGGTCCACATCCGCCGCATCCGGGAGAAGATAGAGCTGGACATGGAGCACCTTCAGTACATAGAGACCGTCTGGGGCGTGGGCTACCGCTTCCGGGG
>JAUNBO010000173.1 GCA_030527065.1 Bacillota bacterium
AGTCACCCTATCAGTCACCTTGCCGGAACGTGTGACCCTATCCTCCGGAGCAGTAAACGCAATCATAATATCGCCGGGATTGATTGTATAAACAGGCTGGGGTACACCGTCTTTCTGGCAGGCAGAGCAAATTTTCTCTATTCCCCGTCCCCAGCTCTCAATAAAGCCAGCCAAGTAGAATACATGGGCGATGTTCGGGTTGTAAGGACTGGAAGCATGTTTGCAGAAACATCTGCTGCAGGAACATGCGCATGGGCTGCAGGAGCTTTCCTTCTCTGTTTCTTTCTACAGAGCTTTCACTTCTTTCAGGCAATCTGCGCAGACGGGTTTATCGTGGATCCTGGTGATGTCCTTGGCGTTGCCGCAGAAAATGCAGGCAGGCTGATATTTCCGCAGCATGATGTAATCTCCGTCCACATAAATCTCGATGGGGTCTTTGATCTCTATATCCAGGGTCCTTCTCAGCTCTATGGGCAGCACTATGCGGCCCAGCTCGTCCACTTTTCTTACGATACCGGTTGCTTTCATTTCAGCACCATCCTTTCTGTATTGAGATACCTGATATTAACATTTTTGAAAGGAAAAATCAAACTTTTTTTTGCTTTTTTACCATTCCTATCAAAGAGGTGACGGCGCTGACCAAAGAGGACAAGGCCGAAACAGTGCTCTGGTTCCCTTTCAGGGTCTTCCCCAGCACGGAAACGGATTCCGAAACCTGGCCCACCACCTCCTGTACCTGGTCCACGCTGTCCGATGCGGCGGCCATGATGTTTTCCGCATCCCGCATGATGTTGGCCAGAGATTTTGCGGAAGGGATGAGATTCTTTACCAGCATGATGCAATAAAATATCAGCACCAGCAGCGCCAGCACCAGCAATATCCCGCCCAGATCTCTGAATGTGATTGTCGCATCCATAAAACAAATCCACCTCCTGTCCTTTTATTATGGCTTATGCCACCGGAGATTTCAACATATTTTTTCTCTTTTTTCCATATATTTGATAACACCGTTACTATTCACGGGGGGCGGCGGAGGGGACGGCCCGCCGGACCGGCGGCCCTTGAATCGTAACATAACACCGGAGGTGAGGGGCGTTGATGAATTATATCTGGGCGGCCATGCTGCTGGGGGGAATGGCCTTTGCGGCGGTCTCGGGACGGCTGGCTGCTTTCAGCGACGGCCTGATGACCAGCTGCACGGAGGCCATCTATTTCGTGATCGGGCTGGCGGGCATCATGGCGGTGTGGAGCGGCTTCATGCAGGTGGCCCGGGAAACGGGGCTGATGGAGCTGGCCGCCGGGGCGGTGCGGCCCCTGATGTCCTGGCTCTTTCCCCGGGAACGGGACAAGGAAACCCTGGCCACCATGCTCATGAGCTTTACGGCCAATCTCTTCGGAGCCGGCAACAGCGCCACGGTATTCGCCATCCGGGCCATGGAGCGCCTGGATGCAGAGAACGGCAGAAGCGCCCGGGCCAGCGACGCCATGTGCATGTTTCTGGCGGTGAACATGTCCATGGTCCAGCTGGTGCCCGTGACGGTGATGAAGCTCCGGGCGGACGCCGGCTCCCAGACCCCGGGAGACATCATCATTCCCTCCATTCTGACAGGCCTGTTCTCCATGGCTGTGTCTATTCTGGTCTGTAAGCTGTGCGAAAGGAGAGGGCGGCCATGAGCCAGTTCTTTCAGAGCCTGTCCCTCCTTTTTATCCCGGGGATCTTCACGCTCATCCTCTTATACGGCCTCTGGAAAAAAGCGCCGGTCTACGACGCCTTCACCCGGGGCGCCAGGGACGGGCTCAAGACTGCGGCGGAGCTGCTGCCCTTTCTCGTGGCCATCTTCATAGGCATTGAAGCCCTGGTCTCCTCCGGGGCCATGGAGCGCCTGGAGGAGCTGGCGGAGCCGGTCCTGCGCTTTCTGGGGATCCCGGAGGAGCTGACGGCCCTGGTGCTGCTGCGCCCCGTGTCCGGCAGCGGCTCCCTGGCTCTGGTGGAGCGGATCCTGGTCCAGTGCGGCGCCGACAGCTTTGCGGGGCGGGCCGCCGCCGTTATGGCAGGGACGGCGGAAACCGTGTTCTACGTGCTGGCGGTGTATTTCGGCGTCACCGCCGTCCGCCGGACCCGTCATGCCCTGGCGGCGGGGCTGGCGGGCTACGCCGCCGCCGTGCTGGCTTCTGTGGTGATCTGCCGGTATCTGTGAAGGCCGCCGCCGTGCCGGTCTCCGTGGCGGTCTGCCGGTATCTGTGGAGGCCGCCGCCTTTGTATAATTGCGGCGGGAGCGGGCAATACTGAAGCAGGGAAGAGGAAGAGGCATTCAAAAATATGTTTTTGTCCCCCTTTGGCATATATGCGGACAGGCCCGCCTGTCCGCCCGCCTCTTCCTTTCCGTCTATACTCTATGCGCCGGGAGCGGGAGGGGCAAGACCGGGTCTGTGTTGTTGAATGGGTGCTTGCAACCGTCTTTCTCGCCAGCTTTTGATATGGCCGACAACTCGCTGACGCTCAAACAGGTCGGCCATTCGCGGGAGCCACGCATTCTAAACCCGCTCGCAAAAGCTGTAGCTCGAAAAACGGGCAAGCTTACCTTCAGTTGGCAAGGACACATACGGTTTTCAGAGGCAAATTTCACCCAGAACATTGTTGTCTTCGCTCTACGTAGCTACTGCTACGCCTCGCTCATCCGCCTCGTTCTGAGCAAAATTTGCTCTCTGAAAACTCCTTCGGACCTGAAAGCCTTGTATTTTTGTGTCTGGCAAGGCCGCAGGACGAAGGCTTACTGAATGTAAGGCGAGGACGAGAACACAGCCAGCGCAGAAATACAAGGCTTTCAGGCGTATGTGCTCTTGCCAACTGAAGGTATCCATCCCCCAACAGGCCCCGGCTTTGCCCCTCCCACTCCTGCCCGCCTTTTTCCGTCTGTGACTTGTTTTCTTTTCTTTGACAAAAGCCTCTGTAATGACTATACTCCCTTTTTCGACAGATGGAAAAGGGTAAAAAGCTGAAGCCCCTTGAAAAATAAG